>JAOZSV010000221.1 GCA_029939505.1 Thiotrichaceae bacterium
TTATTATAACATATGATTTTTTTAAAAATACCTTTTCATCTGCGAAGAACTATAATTATCCAATATGCATAACAACTTATTGAAAAAAGAAAATAGGATGGGTTCATATCAAATGAGGATAAAATCAAGCCGGGTAGGCCGTTGCACACGTTGTGTGCATCGGCATTCAATTGTCTGAATCAGAATTTGCAGAATGTTCGAGGCTAAAGTTTTTTGAAGAAAAACTTTAGCCTCGAACAGAATTTTCAGAATGGGTTTGTTGGTGTTATTGGGTTTATTGCTTTTATAATGAGTACAACGAATTAGCGAAATAAACTTCGAGGTTTGAATTTTTTAAAGAAAAACTCAAACCTCGAATACAACATAGCTGCCTTTAATTCGATTATTTCGTCAATTCGCTGTACTCGGTTTTTTGAACAGGCCATTACACGGATTGATGGATGCTCATGATGACATTGATAAGACAATCCGGTTTATCATTTAATCCGTGCAATCTTGTTCAAAATTTACAATCAACGTTTTAGTTTTTTGAAGAAAAACTAAAACCTCCTGTATAAATAAATGGCCAAAGCTGAAGCGTTGGATTCCAGAAATTAACATAAAAAAAACCTCAGAGGTTTTAAAAACCTCTGAGGTTTCAATTCAATCTAAATACTCACTTACTGAATGATTTTCTTGTTCTCAACGCACCAGCGTCATTATTTGAGCAAAAAATTAACAACCACAATCAAAGTTAATTATACTTTTCACATCAACTTCGGTTTTCGCCGTCTCCTCCTCTTGAGCTATAATAGACGCTTGGTTATTATCTATTTGATGAGCGGTTCTATCTATTTGACTTCTTACATCAGCCATCACTTGTGTGGAGAAAAAAAATGCTGATGCAACTATTAATGTAATGAAATGTTTAATTCTCATAAGATGTTATCCCTGTTATTTGAATCAATGAATTTTTTGAGTTTTACACATTAAATATTGTGTATAAATAATTTCTGTTTCCTGATTATAAGCAAAAATTAAACCAGTAATATTTTAATATTAGAATATTCTAATATTGAAAATTCTATCTCATTGATATTTTTATAAATTAACGCCATAAAAAATTATGCCGCTTATAAGAGCAACTATTATTTCCGCTTTTTTTAGCGCGTTTATTTGGTTTTTAGGTGGTTAATTTTTAACCACTGGTTAATTTTTAACCACCTGTTGCTAAATTACCTCACTTTAACGCTATCTTCCCCAAGCAATCCTTTTAACTCATCAATTAAGGAGGTATTTGGTTTCACTTTCCAATTGTCATCCAATCGTAATTCTATCTGTGCCTCTTGATGCTGGTAATTAATAAAGACACGACATTGCCCTTGAAGGTGGGGGGTGAGAGTGGCAACTAATTTTTGTGCCAGTTCATTAGAATTCTGTGTTGGTACAGAGAGTTCTAAGCGATTCGCTTTTTGTTCACGAGCCGTCTCAAGAGTATAAATTTTTTTGGCTGTCATAGTATAACCGTCATTGTAATCATCAACACGCACTTCTCCTTCTACTATTAATAAAGTATCTTTGACTAAAAGATCACGCGCCGTTGCATATAATTCAGAATAAATCTTCACTTCCATTCGCGCAGTGCTATCATCATCTAGGGTAATAAAAGCCATGCGCCCGCGTTTGGTATTGATACGCAAATCTATTACCCATCCAGCGACGCGCACAGTTTGCTTCTTTTCTGTTGGTTTCACAGCCGAAAGGCGTGCCGCCCTGACTAATTGTGCCAGTTCTAATAAATAGGGCGTGATGGGATGTCCACTTAAATAAAAACCTAATCCCTCGTTTTCATTTTTTAAACGTTCAGCCCGACTCCATTTTTGTATATTCTTGACAAACGGCGGTTCTTCTGGAGTTGATTTTTGAGTACGCCCACCAAATATATCGTTTTGTCCAGCGGCGGAATCTGTCGAATGGCGTTCTGCGGATTTAATAGCACTGTCTAAAGAAGCCATTAAAACAGCGCGATTTGGTCCTAATTCATCTAATGCGCCTGTTTTAATTAGGGGTTCTAAAATGCGACGACTGGCTTTACGAAGATCAATATGGTTGCAAAAATCAAATAAGTCTGTAAAGCGTCCTTTTTCTTTACGCTCTGCCACAATACCTTCGAGTGCTGCTTCACCTGCGCCCTTAATAGCCCCTAAGCCATAGTGAATCGATTTATTTTGATCATCAGCGATGGTGAATTTGTAATGAGAAACATTGATATTGGGCGGCAATACTTTAAGTTTCATCGCGCGACATTCATCAATCAATGACACGACTTTATCGGTATTATCCATATCTGCTGATAATACGGCTGCCATGAATGCGGCGGGATAATGGGCTTTTAGCCAGGCGGTTTGGTAGGCGAGGAGTGCGTAGGCGGCGGAGTGACTGCGATTGAACCCATAACCGGAAAATTTATCAACTAAATCAAATACATAAGTTGCTATTTTCTCTTTTACACCCCGTTTAGTCGCGCCTTCGACAAACACTGATCTTTGTTTATCCATCTCTTCGGGTATCTTCTTGCCCATAGCACGGCGAAGTAAATCCGCACCACCCAAACTATAACCCGCCAACACTTGAGCAATTTGCATCACCTGTTCCTGATAAACCATGACACCATAAGTCGGTTTTAAAATGGGGGCGAGATCAGGGTGAGGATATTCAACTTTAGCGCGTCCTTGTTTACGCTCAATAAAATCATCAACCATGCCCGATTGTAAAGGACCAGGGCGATATAAAGCCACTAACGCAATAATCTCTTCAAAGCAATCAGGGCGTAACCGCCTGATGAGTTTTTTAATGCCCGATGATTCCAATTGGAAAACAGCAGTGGTATCACCTCTTTTAAGCAAATTATACGTTTCGGGATCATCAAGGGGAAGTTTTAAAATATCAATTGGCTTCTCAGCAAAATGATTAATCGTTTTTAATGCCCATTTGATAATGGTGAGGGTACGCAATCCTAAAAAGTCGAATTTGACTAAACCAACAGCTTCAACATCGCCCTTATCAAATTGTGTCATTAAATCGCTACTGTCTTGTTCACAATAGAGGGGCGTAAAATCTGTCAAAACGCTAGGAGCAATCACCACGCCACCAGCATGTTTCCCAGAATTACGGGTAAGTCCCTCAAGCTGACGCGCCATGTTTATCAATGCACGCACATCTTCTTCTTCATCATAAAGAGTGCTTAAAGCGTCTTCTTTCTCTAAGGCTTTATCCAGGGTGATGCCAATTTCAAAGGGAATGAGTTTGGCAATTTTATCGACAAAACCATGGGGATAGGCTAAAACGCGCCCTACATCGCGCACGACCGCTTTAGCCGCCATTGTACCATAAGTAATGATTTGCGAAACACGTTCCCGCCCATAACGCTTTGCCACATAATTAATGACATCATCACGTCCTTCTATACAAAAGTCGATATCAAAGTCGGGCATAGAAACACGTTCTGGATTTAAAAAGCGTTCAAATAGGAGTTCATAGTGAATGGGATCTAAATCGGTGATTTTGAGTGCATAAGCGACTAATGAACCCGCACCAGAACCACGCCCTGGACCAACTGGAATATCATTTTCTTTCGCCCATTGGATAAAATCGGCGACAATTAAAAAATAGCCGGGGAAGCCCATCTTTATAATCACGTCAAGTTCAAGGACTAAACGTTCATCATAAGGGCGGCGTTGCGCTGTAAATGTCTCAGTGGTTCTGTCAAACAGGAAAGCTAAACGTTGTTCTAAACCAATACGCGCTTGATTGCGGAAATATTCTTCAACCGTTTCTCCTTCTGGAATGGGAAAATCGGGCAGAAAATTTTTGCCCAGGGTTAATTCTAAATTGCAGCGTTGGGCAATGAGCCAAGTATTTTCAATGGCTTCTGGTATATCGGAAAATAATTCCGCCATTTCCTGCGGGGTACGCAAATATTGCTGTTCACTATAGCGGCGAGGGCGATTTTTATCAGCGAGAATATTGCTATCGTGAATACAGACACGCACTTCATGGGATTCAAAATCGTCGCTCTTTAAAAAACAGACATCATTAGTCGCAACAACAGGAATATCTGTTTCTAAAGCCAGTTCAACAGCAGCATGGATATATTCTTCTTCATGGTTCCGCCTTGTTCGTTGTAATTCAATATAAAAACGCTGTGGAAACAATGACTTAAATTCATCCAAGCGTTGTTTAGCTAAATGGGGATGTTCTGCTAATAATGCTTGCCCTATTTCGCCTTCGCATCCCCCAGAGAGTGCAATGATGCCTTCTGTTGCGCCATTTAACCATTGGCGATGTAAATAAGGGACATTATTTTCTTGCCCTTCAGTATAACTGCGTGAAACTAAACGAGTCAGATTACGATAGCCAATCTCATTTTGACATAACAAGACGAGGCGGCTGGCAGGTTCAGCACCCTGATGGAGCCGCACATCGACACCAATAATGGGTTTAATACCTTCAGATTGCGCGGCGCGATAAAATTTGACGAGGGCAAACAGATTACTATAATCTGTGACAGCACAGGCTGGCATTCCGGCTTTCCGCACCGCTTTCACTAAAGGCTTAATGCGGATAAGGCTATCGACTAGGGCATATTCTGTGTGTAAATGTAGATGAACAAAATTTGGCATGAGTGTTAATAATGGTTGGTTTCAAAAACGGCTTCACCTGTTGAACTGATCATCATAAATATCCTTTGTTTATATTATACTATGCTGAATTATAACAGACAAATTACCATAAATTATTGTAACGACTCAGCGGTTAGCCATGTAGGGTGGGCAACGTCTTTGCCCACCACCACTTTTTTAATGAGGAAGGTGGGCAAGAAAAGGACTTTGCCCACCCTACCTACTAAAAATGGTTTTTTTACCTCATTAAAAAGTTTAATTTATAACCGCGCTCAGTATAGCTGTCCGCCTTTAAATTGATTTCAAGGCTGAGTAGTTACACCAAAAAATCATATTTAGTGTCCATCAAAATCATATTTAGTGTCCATCCGGAAACGGCTTTGAAAATCCCAAAGCGGAAGCATTCGAGGTTTCCGTTTTTTGAAGAAAAACGGAAACCTCGAATGGACTCCAAACAATGGGCATCTTGGTATCCAACATTAACTTTGGAGGTGTTTCCGGATGGACACTACATAAGCTCAGGGCAACCACAAGGGATTGCCCCTACATCAGAAGATTTTCGTCACTTGATTTATGAATATTATTGTAGGGGCAATCCTTTATGCTTGCCCTGAGTAGTTACCAAAAAACTTGAACCTCGAATTGATTTATGATGTTTTAAATTCTGTTAATTCTCAAATTCTGTCAATTCTGATTCTAACGATTGAAAGTGATAAAAATCAATGGTTTATAACCAAATATTCTGTACAAATATGACATTTATCGAATGAGGTTCTTGCAAAACTCCAATTCCAAAGCATAAGCCCTCAATTGCCTAAGCTAATATCTATACTCAGTGCTGTTTCTATCCAAGGATGATCGAGTGGAACCGTTTTGCGTTTGCCAACAACCTCTTCTAATTGGACAGGTTCAACGTGCTGTCCACGTATGGCTGCCATAACGCCATAATTTTCGTCATTAATGATTGAAACGCAAGCCGTTCCTAGCTGAGTAGCTAATAGACGATCAGCCGCAGAGGGAGTTCCTCCGCGTTGTAGATGTCCTAGAATCGTGAGCCGTGATTCTAAACCGGTCAACGTTTCAAGTTGCTTAGTAAGTTGTAAGGTATTATCACTGTGCAGAACTTTTAACTGATTTAGCTTTGCTATCGCCTCTTTTTTCTCCTTTTTAGTTTTGGCTACCTCCTTACTTTGAATGGCAGTCTGCTGAACAGCGACTTCTTCTTTCGATAAGGCACCTTCTGCGACGGCGACAATGCTAAAATTTTTTCCATGACGACGACGTTGACGAATGGCATCAGCAATGACATTAATATCATAAGGTATTTCAGGAATTAATATCACATTCGCACCGCCGGCAATACCTGCCCCTAAAGCTAACCAGCCCGTATTATGCCCCATAATGCCGACGACAATAATGCGATGATGACTATGCGCTGTGCTATGTAAGCGATCAATCGCTTCAGTAGCAATACCCAGTGCCGAATCAAAACCAAGGGTAATATCAGTCATGGCTAGATCGTTATCAATCGTTTTGGGCAATGTAATGATATTCAGCCCTTTTTTTGCCAAACGATAAGCATTTTTATGAGTACCGCCACCGCCAAGACAAACCAACACGTCCAAATTGTTATTATGATAGGTTTCAACTATTGTGTCTGTCATATCCAGCACTTTATCTCCCATTGGCATACGATGGGGTTTATCACGGCTTGTCCCTAAAAGTGTACCGCCAATGGTTAAAATGCCTGATAATGTCGTTTGACAGGTTATCGTGTGAAATGATTTTTCTGAATATCTATAAGTTTCTTTTCAGTCTGGAGAAACTGGGTTTCTTTTCAGTCTGGAGAAACTGGATTTCTTTTCAGTCAATGTTTCCATAATTTTTTTCTCCCCTGTTTTAATCGTTGAATTCTCCTCTGTTTTAATGGACGTAGTGTCCATCCGAAAACTGCTTTTAAAATCCCAAAGCTGAAGCGTTGAACTCCAAATAATGGACATCTTGGAGTCCAACGCTTTAGCTTTGGAGGTGTTTCCGTATGGACGTTATTTAGTCTCGGCGGGATATGACAAAGTCGTGCGTATCTGGGACTTAGAAACGGGAGAAACAGTACGAACGCTACGAGGACAATTCGGTGCTGGGCATGAAGGCAAGATTTATGCGATGGCACTGTCGCCGGATGAACGGTGGTTGGCGGTGGGGGGATTTATGGGAACTTTCACTGTAAGTCAAGTGAAGATGAAAAAGCACATAAAATCCGCCTCTACAACTTTCCCACTGGCGAGTTAGTAACGCTACTTAAAGGGCATGACAATGTGGTTTATGGATTAGCCTTTTCCCCCGATAGCCGCTATCTATTGTCGGGTAGCAGTAATTTTAATGCCATTATTTGGGACATCAATCAACAGCAACGGCTACACACACTAAAAGGACATACAAATGACATCTACGCCGTCGCCTTTACGCCCGATTCTAAGCGTGTGGTGACGGGTAGTTATGATCAGAGTTTGCGTCTGTGGCGAGTTGCAAATGGTGGGCTGATAGCGAACTTCCCACTTCCCATAGTCACTTGGCGTATAATCTTCACGCTCTAAAAAACGATTAATACTATCGTGTGACACTGAAAATATTTCCGCCAAAAGATAAAGTGGCTCTTTTAGGCTCACTTAAGAGGAAAAATAGATAAATTGCTAATGTACAACGAGCGGTTGAGGGTTTGGTCAATTTTCTCATAATCATTCAAACGGTTAATTAGAGACTTTTTTTAAAAAAGTTTAATATTATAACGTTTTTTTATAGTATTTGTCAATGCGTCAGTCCTATAACCAACCATTCTTTTAAAAAGATTTTTTATATATCAATGACTTATATAATTATTTTCTTAATTTCAACTATTCCTTTTTTTGCGCTAAAAATTTTTATTTGCAAATGATTCTCATTTGTAATATAGTAGCCACACTTCAAAAAATCATTGATAATGATTCTCATTTGCAACCATATCTGGAAATTAATTTGGAGCTAACAACAGTTATTAAACGAATTTCCCAAGACATGATATTATCCTTTTAGGTAAAAGTGTGTCAAAAATTTATCTTTTCGAGGTTTGAGTTTTTCTTCAAAAAACTCAAGTCGAGGCTAAAGTTTTTT
>JAOZSV010000222.1 GCA_029939505.1 Thiotrichaceae bacterium
CTGAAGATTTGGACTCCAAAAAATTCCAAAGCTGAAGATTTGGACTCCAAAAAATTCCAAAGCTGAAGATTTGGACTCCAAAAAATCCCAAAGCTGAAGATTTGGACTCCAAAAAATTCCAAAGCTGAAGCGTTGAACTCCAAAAAAATTCCAAAGCTGAAGATTTGGACTCCAAAATATCCGATAATTTATGATTCGGTACTAATTAGGAAACTCCGCCTGTATTTGTTGAGCCATTTTGAGCGCGTCATCAAGCGCGTTTTGCCATTGCTTGCGTAACGCAATTTCTTTGTTAAAGCGGCTTAATTCATCTGCCCAAAGTTGTTCGCGAATCGGATCAAGGAAACTTTTCCATTCTTCCTTAATTCCCCTTGCTCTCACGAGACGATCCTTGATTTCTTCAACCAGGGCGAGAATCGCATTCGCTGGATCAGTTTGCATTTTTTCACTGAATTTCTTTCTCAGTTGATAAATGGTTTGCTGATAGTGGCTATCTAACCCTCTGGCGATTTCATCCGCCTTTTCCATGAAATTCTCTCGCTTCGCGTCGTTAGGTACGATATCGTCAATCGAATTGCTACTATATGTGCTTAACAAGCCCATTTCTTCGCGAACGCGATAATGAAAATGGCTATGATAAGAAAAGTTAAACTTTCGTATGTAATTGAAAGCATTGAAGATATTGGGATGTTCCTCTTTATTCAGCAAGGCTTGAAATTCAACAATGAGCATTCTCGGATCATCACTCGCTTCCATCTCTTGAGGCAGCATTTTTTGCAACGCTCTGGGAAAGATACGTTCTAAGACTTTTTGGAGTGTTTCATTCACCTTGGTTTGCAAATACTCATCCAATTGAGTGGCGAGAAATTCCGTCAGATAGGCGCGTAAATAGTTTAATTCCTCACCAACTACGCCTTTCCAACCACTATATTCTAAGTATTGTTCGGCGAGTTCCTCCTTGCTTGGAATTGGCGCGGATTGTCTGGCTGATTCGCAAATTTCTTCCACTTTGACCTTAAACTCTTCGCTGATATTCAACTCCTGCTGAACATCTAAAACCAGTTTTTCAAGCCCTCTTGTCAAATCCTTGATAAATTTGTCGGACAAAGTCCGATATTTTCTTTCACGGGTTAAATCCGCGTTGTTGGTATTAAAGGCACCAAGGGCAGGCGTAAAGGCTTGTGTGAGTATGTTTAAGATATTGTCCATCTTATCCGATAACGCCTTGACATATTGTTTATCTGTGCTTTCCAAGTTATTTTCAATATGTTTCAAGACGACAGAAAACACTTTCTGTTCCACATCCTCAGCACAACTACAATCGGCGATCAAAATACGGGGTTTGCTATACGTTTCAGGCGGTTGTTGTTTTAACAATTGCACCTGTTTTTTATTGGAACCATCGTTTTTTTCATTTAAAACGATAAATAACCGGTTAGCCAGTTCCACTTCTCTGACGGCATTATCCACTAAGTCAAAGACATTATAATCCGTTTGTTCCCAATCGGTTCCTAGCACATCGGGCGATTTAACAAAAATCACCGCATCCACTTCATGTTTCAGCGAGGAAACCAATTTCTTTTCATGCCCTTGCGCTGCTTCAAGCCCTGGTAAATCAACCAAACATAAGCCCGTCACATCATGGTTAGGAAATTTGGTATAAATATTAGCCGTTTTAACTGCAAGATAACGGGTGCGCCCTTCACCTTGAGTCACATAGTTGAGAATATCATCCAATTCCAACGTCTTTTGGGATTTAGATAATAATTCAGAAAAGGAGGGATAGGTTTTATGAACAAACGCCAGTCTTTCATAAATCGCTTTATCTAAATTACGATCATCACTGAATTGATTATCCATTTCAGATAAGGGTTGTTCGCCAAAGCGTTTCAATGAAAACGGCTTAGACATTTTCAACTTATCAAAGTAAGGATAAAGGATTTCCTTGAGAAATTCCTCTTTAGAGTAAAATTCTATCTTCGCTTGCGTCTGATCTTCTGAATGATAAATCTTGCTTTTTGTTCCTGTGCAGGGCAATTCATCAGAAGTGGGTATTTCCTTATTGGAAAGCCCTGAGATTTTCTGAAGTAACGTACTTTTGCCTTGACGTGCTTTACCTGCCACACCAATATTAATGGTTTCTTTGTTAAACCGTTGAGTCAGGCTGACAATGGACGTGTTTAAATCAGTGACTTCTTCTTGAAGCCCACCAATCTGCTTGGCAATCTTAGCCGTTTTCTGCACAATATCTTCTGGAATTTCATCAGCGATCTCTTGAGCGTCAATAGCCATTTCTTGTAAGCGTTCTATTTGCATTTCAAGTTCAGCCAATCCATGATGAACTTTTTCAAGCATAAGCACTTTTTTGTGCCGTGCGGTTAAAACATCAGCGATAACTGATCTAACGGTCATTTATTGTTCCTTTAAACTGAGGATGATTGAGTTTATTCTATAGACGTTCAGATAAATAAGGAATGAAGATTTAATCACAAACTTTCAAGCCAAACCTTAGTTTCGTATATTATTCAATTCTCATTTCTAAGTATTCGAGAATTGATTTGACGTTTAAGTTTTGAATCAGGATTTTCAGAATTTGAGAATTTTCAGAATTAAACATCAAATCCGCTTGTATTTAATTAAGTTCTTGATTTAATTATATTTATATTTTTTAACTCTTTAAAAAAATCGTGACTACTCAGCCTTGAAATACAAATGGAGTACATTCGAGGTTTGAGTTTTTCTTCAAAAAACTCAAACCTCGAATGCTTTAGCTTTGTTGCTCTTTTTGGAGTACAACGCTTTAGCTTTGGGCTGCTTTTTTTGGAATACAACTAAGACTGAGTAGTTACAAAAAATCAATTATTTGTTTTGAATGTAACTACTCAGGTAGTGCCTCATTATAAGTACATTCGAGGCTAAAGTTTTTCTTTAAAAAACTTTAGCCTCGAATGGATTAGAGAATAAAACGGATTGATAATCAGAGGAAGACTTAGAATAATCAAGTGACGAGGTTTTAGTTTTTTCTTCAAAAAAACTAAAACCTCGTCTCCGAAACTTTCACCTTGAACCCATCCGTTCCATTCCCTAATCCGTTGTACTTAATATTGGATAGTACCTGAGTAGTTACTTTTGAATCTAATATTTATTCTGAAAATTCTCAAATTCTCAAATTCTGATTCAAATAAGATAAAAAGTGATATTTTAAACCATAATGAATATAACCAACAAATTCAAAGCTAAAGCGTTGAACTCCAAAAAAAACTTCCTCGTTTATGCGTGGGAACGAGAAAAGTTGTGGAAGGCATTCCCAAATAGAGTTTGGAACGAGAAAAACAGGGCAAATAAATTCTTCTTTAATTAGTAATTAATAATTAACAATTAATAAAAATGGTCATTTAAAATGTTTTATATCGGTTACAGCCTTTAAAAATCGCCTCAAGTTTGTTTTATAAAAAAAAATCAAAAAAGACTTGACCTTTTCTTCATAAAATGTTACAAAGGTCAAAAATGATTTTTGGGTAAAGTTTTAATCATGTTATCAGATTGCACAGTCACTTGAAACATTCCCCAAGTTTTAAGCGATGTCAGGTGGCAGCTTTGAGGGCTTGTTTCAAAAAGCCTGAGAAGTTTGACTGACAATTTGTTTTATCGGGGTGCCGATATGATCAGATTGGTAATTTCGGTAGGGCATAAATTGGTAAATCTTTGATTTAATTAGGAATTAAATTTTTTATTCTGAATTTTGGATGTTGAGGAAAGCAAGCGTAGGGTGGGTAGGAGTGAAACGGAAACCCACCATACCGTTGGAAAATGGTGGGTTTCCACTTCGTTCCTACCCACCCTACATTACTATCTATCTGCTCGCTACGCATTGCTTGATCTGCTAACTAAGCCTTGGAAGCCGATCTTGCGGCGGCTCAAGATAGGGTTTTAGGCACAAATAATCACATTCTACAAAGAGACTAATAATTGGTGAATAAATATCTTTCTATTTTAATTGGGGTTGTAATAATTTTGTTCTTAGGCTTAGGTTATGTTGGTATAACAATCTATAATGTCGTCACAAGAGAACCAGACTTAGAAGATACTGATTTATCTCCTAATGTCAATCCGATAATATTTTCTACTCCAAAAGAAAAAGAGTACAGTAAGTATAGTTGTGATGGGAGAGTGTGGTGTTCAGATATGACATCATGCGATGAAGCTAAGTTTTTTATAAGAAACTGCCCAGGTACAAAAATGGATGGCAATGGTGACGGTATACCATGTGAAAGGCAGTGGTGTAATAATTAAAAGTGTCAGTTCGTAGGCTGGGTTGACGAAAGGCAGCAAATAACCACAATTTTAACTTGTTCTTGGAACCGAACTCACGGCTGCTCAAGAATGGTGTTAGGCACAGAAAACAAATCTGACAAAGAGATAATAATTTTATGAATGAATATCGTAAAATGCTTTGTATCTCACTGTTATGGATTTCAACCGGAAAATTATTAGCAGATGTCCCCACTAACTACTATACAGAAGCAATAGATAAAACCGGTGTTGCGTTAAAATCAGCTCTCCACGACATTATAGCTAACCATAAAAGGTATAGTTATAAAAAAGTGTGGGATATTTTACAAGAAACTGATGAAGACCCAAATAATGCTAATAATGTCATCTTGATTTATAGTCGACAATCTTTGTCAAAATTAAAACATGGCGGTAATGTAGATGAATGGAATCGGGAGCATACTTGGCCTAAATCTCATGGTTTTCCTCAAGCAGGTTGGCCAGCTTATACTGATGTACATCATTTACGACCATCGTTAGTAACGGTTAATTCTGCAAGAGGAGTATTAGACTTTGATAATGGTGGAAACAAGATTTTACCTGAAGCACCTTTGGTACAATATGATAATGATTCATGGGAAGTACCAAATGAAATTAAGGGAGACATTGCCAGAGGTATTTTTTACATGGCAGTTCGTTATGAGGGAACAGTAGCTAATGAACCTGATTTAGAAATAACAGATAATGTGAATGAGTCTCAGCCAAATGTGACAAAAATAGGCAGACTTACGACTTTATTGGAGTGGCATATTCAAGACCCACCAAATGAGCAAGAACGACTAAGAAATGATAAAGTTTTTAAATGGCAGGGCAATAGAAATCCATTTATTGACCATCCAGAATATGTTGCAAATATTTGGCAATTAGCTTCCTACAATGACATCTCATCTACTTCAAGTAATGATACAACATATGATGATGGTTTTGATGCCGGCAAACAAATGTGTATTAGTAACCCATCTTCTTGTGGTATAACCATTTCAGATAGTAATGATTGTATGGCAAATTACTCCCTTGGTCAATTATATGTACCTTGTGTATCCGTACCAGATGCGTTTGGTGCTATAACCGTCTATGATATTAAATTGAATCAACAAGCTGGTTCTTTTACTTTTGATTTAGATATGGGCAGTGTTAAACCTCGTTAAAAATAGTTCTAACTTGCCCTTGCTCCAGAACTATCGACAGGAGAAGAGGGGTGTTAGGTAGCAAATAAATTGAAATTTACTTACTATGGAAATCCTTTTTCTCGTTCCCAAACAGAGTTTGGGAACGAGAAATAACGCCAAATGGCTTATTGCTGATAGGTACTCATAATGTGCCATTTGGTTTACACGCCTTTAACCCCGAAACCTGTGAAGTCATTGAAGCTGATGAAACGTTGAGCAATCAGTATAATGACGTGGAAGGTATCGCGTTACCAGTTGAGGCATGTGGAAAATAGCTGGTTTAGAAATCCGATTTTTTCCAAAAATTCGGATTTCTTGATTCGCCAAAATCACAAATCTCAAACCTGACAGGTTTTTTTTTGTGTTAAAATATCATTTTATAGAAGCCGTCAAAGAGCTAAAAGCCCAAAACGACGCGCTCAAAGCCATCGTCTGTGAAGTTCATCCAGAAAAGGCAATTTGTCAGTAACTAACTGATAGTAGTGATTAGGGTGATGCAACAAGTTCGTCATCACTCTTTTTACTCACAGATTGGAGTCAACATGAGCAAACTCAAAAAACTTTATCTGGAAACTTCCGCTTGGAATTTCTATTTTGCTGACGATGCACCAGAAAAACAGGCTGCAACTTTGCAATTTTTTGAACAAGTGAAACAAGGTGCGTATGAAATTTTTATTTCAAACATTGTGTTGAAAGAGATTGCTAAAGCCTCAAAGCAAAAAAGCCAATTACTCTTTGATTTGATTACTGAATACCAGCCCCAAAAATTAGAGACTAATCAGTCCGCATTAAATTTGGCTGAAAAATATCTCGCACAAAATGTTTTACCAGCTCGTGCCATAGCTGATTCTAAACATGCAGCAATAGCAACTGTTTATGAATTAGATGCACTCATCAGTTGGAATTTAAAACACTTGGCTAATCTAAGAAAGATGGAAAAGATTAACGGTGTCAACCTAACCGAAGGCTATTCCAAGCGACTAGAACTCATTACACCAATGGAGGTTTCTAATGAGGAATAAATATCCAGAAGACCCATCTCTACTCGAAGTGAGAGAATGGAAAGAACAATGCCGTCAGGAAGAGAGCCAATTAACCCAAGCAGAATACTTGGAAAAATTGCAACAAGTCGCGCAAACGGTGGAAGCACAATATCACATCAATTTACAAACCCAAAAGTTATAAATGACATTTCTCGTTCCCTTCGAGGCAAAAGTTTTTTCTTTAAAAAAACTTTTGCCTCGAACTCTGTTTGGGAACGCCTTCCTCGACGCTCTGCGTCGAGTGCCTAAACGAGTTTAGAAATCCTTTCCAAAAATCGGATTTCTTGATTTCAAACCTGTCAGGTTTTTTTTGCCCTTAAATGTGTTTTTCTCTTAGCACGTAAAGCAAACAGAAGCAGCACAGTATTAAGGTATAAACTGATGAAAGCAGAATATGATTTTTCTCAAGGTGAACGGGGTAAATTTTATCATCCCGACGCTGAATTTCATTTACCAATTTATCTTGAGCCATCGGTGGCTGAATTTATCAGTCAAATTGCCGTCAAAAAATCAAGCAGTATTAATGATGTAGTCAATGCGTGGCTCAAGAAAGATATAGAATTGATAGAAAGTCTTGTCTAAATGTCAGACTGACTAATAAAAATGTTGATTTTAATAATTGGGATCAGAGCAAGCGTAATGTGAGTAGAGCGAACGCTCCACCAATCTGAAAAGTGAAAAGATGGATTAAACCAGTTTAGAATTCGAGGCTAAAGTTTTTTTAAAGAAAAAACTTTAGCCTCGAACCGATTTAGAAATCCGATTTTTTCCAAAAATCGGATTTCTTGATTCGCCAAAGTCACCAATCTCAAACCTGACAGGTTTTTTTTTTGCCCTGTGTTAGCGAAGTAGGATCAATGCCATTAAGTTAAGGGCAACCATAAAGGATTGCCCCTACGAAATATGACGGTTTGTAGGCTGCACACCCTTGTGGTTGCCCTCTTAACTTAATGGCATTGGAACGTAGGGTGAGTTTCGCGGTTAAGTTAAGGGCAACCACAAGGGTGTGCAGCCTACAAAAAATCACGGTTCACGTAGCAATCCCTTGTGGTTGCCCTTAAGTTAAGCCTTGGAGTCCATTCGAGGTTTTAGTTTTTTGAAGAAAAACTAAATTCGAGGTTCAAGTTTTTTCTGTAAAAAAACTTGAACCTCGAATCGAATCCTTTCGATTTGGAAGTGGAGTCCATTCGAGGTTTTAGTTTTTCTTCAAAAAACTAAATTCGAGGTTCAAGTTTTTTCTGTAAAAAAACTTGAACCTCGAAT
>JAOZSV010000409.1 GCA_029939505.1 Thiotrichaceae bacterium
GCTATCGCTTATACACCCTACAATCAATGACTTAAAAACTGGTGTATAACGATGAGAGCTCCAGCTTGGGAACGAGGGGGCTGAGTAGTTACAAAAAACTTTAGCCTCGAAGCGAAGAGGTTTAAGTTTCTCTTCACAAAACTTTAGGAATGAGGATTTAATCATTTCCGAAATGAGCCAAACCTGACAGGTTTTTAAAACCGATCAGGTTTAGTAACGAGTTTTTAGTTTGTTTGAAGACTAAAACCTCGTCGGGTATTATTGAACTCTCATTCCTTCGCTTCCAAAATATCTTCCAATTTAACTGAAAGGATTATGTATGAACTTCAATAAACATCAACAACGGGGAATGGGCGGCATAATGATGATGTTTCTTATCGTCATATTCATTTTCGCCCTGATCATTTTCTTTAAACTGTTTCCGGTTTATATGGAAAACTTGAAAGTGGTTAATGCGTTAGAAGATATCGCTGAAGATCAGAAAATCTTCAACAAAACCGATCGAGATATCCAAAGCATTATCTTGCGTGAACTGAGTAAAAATGATATTGAACTGTTTGAAGCACAAAATATCAAAGAACATGTCACGATTGATAGAATAAGTGACAAAGAACTTGTCGAAGTCACGATGACCTATCAACAGGAAAAACCGTTTTTAGGCAATGTCTTTTTCCTGGTTAAATTTGAAGAGCGCGTAGAACTACCTTGAATCAAGAACATAAGCCTTTGTGCCAAGCGTTGGCTTACCGCTTTAAGCAAGAAGATTATTTAATCACCGCACTGACACATCGTAGTGCGGGGATTCAAAATAATGAACGCTTGGAATTTTTAGGAGACGCACTACTCAGTTCTATTATGGCAGAAGCGTTGTTTAAGCGTCTTCCAGAAGCGCGTGAAGGTGAATTGACACGCAGACGTGCCAATTTAGTTAAACGAGATACTTTGGTACAAATTGCACAACAGCTTGAATTGGGAAAATATTTACGGCTAGGCGGGGGTGAATTAAAAACGGGAGGCGAAATGCGTGCCTCTATTTTAGCAGATACAGTGGAAGCGATTATTGGGGCGATTTATCTTGATAGCAGCATGAAAACTTGTCAATCAGTGATTTTGCAGCTTTGGGATAAACGGCTTAATAATTTGTCACAGCGTAAAATAAAGGATCCCAAAAGTCGTTTACAAGAATATTTACAAGGTAAACAACAACCGTTGCCGACTTATCGCGTGTTAGCCATTAATGGTACCGCCCATGCCCAACATTTTAAAGTGGAATGTATTATAACCGGTTTGTATCAACCTACTTATGGCAGCGGTGAAAGCCGCCGCCGTGCTGAACAATCCGCCGCAGCGGATGCTTTGAGAGTACTTAATGTCGAATGAAGGATATTGTGGTTATGTCGCTATTATAGGTCGTCCAAATGTAGGCAAATCCACTTTGCTTAATCATTATCTTGGACAAAAAATTAGTATCACTTCGCGTAAACCGCAAACAACACGCCATCGCCTTTTGGGAATCAAAACGAAGGGCAATACTCAGATTATCTATGTGGATACGCCAGGCTTACACAAGCGTCAACATAATGCGATGAATCGTTATCTTAACCGTGCTGCAACGAGCAGCATAGTGGGTGTTGATGCTATTGTGTGGCTGGTAGAAGCGTTACAGTGGACAGAGGAAGATTCTTTTGTTCTCAATACCTTAGCTAATATTTCATCCCCGATTATTTTGGGTGTGAATAAGATAGATAAAGTCTCCGATAAAAATGCTTTATTACCTTATCTGGAAAAGGTGGCAACCAAGCTGGATTTTACAGATATTGTACCCATTTCCGCCAGCAAAGGTCATAATCTAGTTGAACTTGAAGCCAAAATTGTTCAATTACTCCCTGTTAGTATTCCCTTATTTCCAGAAGATCAAATCACTGATCGATCCGAACGTTTTTTAGCCGCCGAATTAATACGCGAAAAATTAGTCCGCCGTTTAGGGGAAGAATTACCTTATCGTATTACAGTACAAATTGAGCATTTTTCAAATGAAAAAAATTTGACTCATATCAGTGCCCTGATTTGGGTGGAACGGCAAGGGCAAAAAGTGATTGTCATTGGTAAAAAAGGCAAAGGGCTTAAATCGGTGGGCATTGAAGCTCGTAAGGATATGGAACTCATGCTTGGGTGCAAAGTTTATTTGCAACTTTGGGTTAAGGTGAAGCAAGGTTGGTGTGATGATGAACGCGCTTTGCACCAGTTGGGATATGCTGATAATTAGAGTCTGAAGATGCGAATTAAAAGTTGAAACATTGAAAATGGAGTACAACGCTTTAGCTTTGTATTTTGGAGTACAACGCTTTAG
>JAOZSV010000410.1 GCA_029939505.1 Thiotrichaceae bacterium
GTACAACGCTTTAGCTTTGTCAGTCCGCCCAAAGCTGAAGCGT
Source organism: Thiotrichaceae bacterium (assembly GCA_029939505.1). Classification (GTDB taxonomy): domain Bacteria; phylum Pseudomonadota; class Gammaproteobacteria; order Beggiatoales; family Beggiatoaceae; genus QNES01. The sequence goes on from JAOZSV010000410.1 coordinate 44, forward strand.
TGGACTCCTATTAGCTTTGTCAGTCCGCCCAAAGCTGAAGCGTTTTCGATTCGAGGCTAAAGTTTTTTTGAAGAAAAAACTTTAGCCTCGAATTAAGTTTTTTGAAGAAAAACTTAAACCTCGAACTCCTATTTTCACTCTTAATTCGCGTTATCTATCAATACTTTTTAAAAGTGAATGGATAATTAACAATTAATAATTAATAATTAACAATTATTTGATAGTCATTCGTGCGCCACAGTTTTCCTTCATATAAATAATAAAAGGGTCATTTTCAGCGGCTTTGACAACATATTGTTGACGACTTTCTTGAACATCTTGTTGCTGAACTGCCGACGTTTCTGTTTCACGTTCTACACAAATATGAATACTTTTTGGACTATTATACTGTTTTTGTAAGACTTCTTCTATTTTCCTTTTTCTACTTTCTGTGAGTAAGAATTTTTTGTCGGATGATAAAGTAAAATGCCAAATATCTCCTTCACGTTCTTTCAATTTGCAATTCAGTGCAAGTTGCTTGACGAATCCTGGAAGTCCTAAGGAGTGTACGATATTTCCCCATTCATCATTATTACTCAATACCTGTGCCAACGGGGCTGTTTGACTATTCGTAGGCGTTGTGACGGTAGGTGAATGTGCAGATGTTGAGGGTGGTGTTTGAGGTCGATTTTGAGGTGGCTGCTGCTGAATGGTTTGAGGTGGCGGCTGTTCAAGAGTTGTATCAGGGCGGAACGCTAACATACGCAACATCACCATTTCAAAACCACCACGCTGTTCAGGTGCTAATGGTAAATCACGCCGTCCAAGTAAACCAATTTGATAAAATAATTGTACCTCTTCAGGTGATAACTGTTGAGCGATTTGCAAGATGGCTTCGCTGTCAGGTTGATTGGTATCAACGGCAGTCGGTACAACTTGGGCGATGGCGATTTTTTGTAATAAAGAAAGTATATCGCCTAAAACGGTCACAAAATCAGGATTTTGTGCTGATAAAAGTGCAATTTGTTGTAATACGCCAGATGCATCTTTAGCAGCTAATACTTGAATAAGCTCTCGCACTGTTTTCTGATCGAGGCTGCCTAACATGCTACCCACATCGTCTTCTGATAAGCTGCCCGCTCCGTAAGCAATGGCTTGATCTAATAAACTTAACGCATCTCGTAAACTCCCATCCGCCGCTTGTGCTAATAAGCGTAATGCTGGCAATTCAGAGCTAATACCTTCTTCTTCAACGATTTTAGTGAGATGTTGGATAATTTGTTCAAGGGGTAATCGTTTAAGGTTAAATTGCAAACAGCGCGATAAGATGGTTGGGGGTAATTTTTGTGGATCAGTGGTTGCGAGCAGGAATTTAACATGCGGCGGCGGCTCTTCCAAAGTTTTCAACAAAGCGTTGAAACTGTGGGCTGATAGCATGTGTACTTCGTCAATGAGATAGACTTTATAGCGTCCCCGCGTTGGGGCATATTGTACATTGTCCAATAAATCGCGGGTATCTTCAACTTTGGTACGCGAAGCCGCATCCACTTCAATTAAATCGACAAAACGTCCTTCGTCAACTTCATGACAGGCGGTGCATTCTCCACAAGGGTAAGCGGTTACACCCTTTTCACAGTTGAGGGATTTTGCCAGAATACGTGCAATTGTGGTTTTACCCACTCCACGAGTGCCAGTGAACAAATAAGCATGATGGAGACGATTATTGGCGAGGGCATTTGTCAATGCGCGTAAAACATGTGCCTGGCCCACCATTTCTGGAAAATTGCGGGGTCGCCATTTGCGGGCTAGAACTTGATAGGCCATGTTGTATGATTGTGATTTGTAATAAAAAGAGGGTGGCAGCCCGCGCCAGCCACACCCCGGCACACGCATCCATTGCTGCCGCTGCTTCCTTCCGGATCTGACGGGGTTCACAATTTTGCGTTGCGAGGGGACCGACACTGACTACCATAAACTGGCGGAGAGAGAGGGATTCGAACCCTCGGTACGCTAGAAACGTACACACGATTTCCAATCGTGCTCCTTCGACCGCTCGGACATCTCTCCAGTGTTCTTAAAGATGTGGGGTATTCTAACAAAAATAAATCATTATGTCTAGTCTATTCTTTAAAAAAAATGAAAAATTAAACTTGTTTTTAACAAAACGGTTATTTTTCAGTCTGTTAGAATTATTTTAGACGAAAATTATTTCAAAAAACGATCAAAGTTAATGTTGGATACCAAAAAACGATCAAAGCTGAAGCGTTGAACTCCAAAAAACGCCCAAATCTAAAGGTTTGGACTCCAAACGCCCAAATCTAAAGGTT
>JAOZSV010000058.1 GCA_029939505.1 Thiotrichaceae bacterium
GATTTCTTAAACATCGTTTCGGCGCTTACTTAGAAATCAGATTTTTTCAAAAATCGGATTTCTTAAACATCTTGGAAACATAGTGCGTAACATCAGCTCTTAAATCTATGGTACAGCCAACAATTTTGCAACCCGCTCAGCCACTTTATCCCAACTGCTCCCTGCGACTGCCGCTCGTCGTTTTTCAACGATAGAGGAATCATTTTCTTTTAGAGCCTTATCAATTTGCGCTAAAAACTCATCATGAGAATTAGCGGTATAAATCATTGATTGATATGGTTGAAAAGCGGGCAACTTCATCACCACAGTAGGGTATCCCAATGCTAAATATTCCTTCAATTTAATGGGATTGCACATTCGGTTAAATTCATTTTGGATAAATGGAATAATCCCTATATCAAAATGAGCGGCGTGAGTCGCCAAATCTTTTGGGGATAGCTGATTAATGTGTTTCACATTTTTTTCGGCCAGCACACGCGATAAGTCCATTTGCTTAGGTCCAATTAGCAGCAATGTTCCTGGGTGTATGTGGCGAGCAATCTTGACCATCAGTTCACCATCCATGCGAAACTCATCCAAACCACCATAGAAACCAATAATTGGCTTTGGCAAATCGCGCATGGATTCAGGAATGGGAACCCGCGCTCCCTTTATTGGACGGGCAGCAACAAATTGGTCAAAATCCACGCCATGACCAACAAGTACCGATTCTTTAACTAACCCGATTTCTCGTTTCATTAAACCTTCATGTACATAAACGGCTGCGTCAGAAATTTCCAGCAGCCGTTTTTCCAATGCCCAAATTTGGTCTTTGTTCGCCTCTGGTAATGTGGTGAAATCGTCGCAACGTTCAAAGACAAGTTTGCGCCATTTTTTCCTTTCAACGGCGGGAGTGAATGTCGGCATAGAAACTATTGCAGATGGGTGTTTGATTTTCAATCGCCAACAAAGTATTTTCACTTGAAGTGATAATAGCCAGCCATTGAATTTCAAAAAAAATGGTGAGTAAATGGGTACGAAGAGAGGACTGTAGATGTACATTCCCGATTCTGAATCACGCCGAAGTCCCTTTGTCAAGCTGTTGATTTTTCGCCAATATCTTGACCACGCAATCTCTGTTTTACCGGGTACTGGAATACGCATACCGATGCTGTTTATCCACACCGTCGGTATACGTTTAGCAATGCGAGTTGCCATACGCACCGAGGAATGTCCGCGATTATGATACCACCAATCGACGTTGCCAAAGTGGAACACGCCGTCGCAGTGATTTAATGTCGCACTTGTTTGCGACTTTTGAGAAGTTGAATTTTTTGTTGTTACCATATTTTTTTTGAAAAATTAGAAATCCGATTTTTTTTTAAATCGGATTTCTTGAACCTCGTTTTATTTCAAAATGGTTGCCTTTTTTTGTATTTCACCTAAACGAAAAACGCGATAACGGTCAAGTTTAAGATGCTTGTTGTTTGAACCATTTCCAGGTCTGTGCCAAACCCGTCGGCAACTCAACATGAGGAGACCACTTTAAATCATTGTGTAAATGGGTACAATCTAGGACAATACGTTTAACATCAACAGTACGTGCGACTTGATATTGACGAGTGATAGACTGATGTGTCACCTCTTCAATCAAAGAAGACAGTTGATTAAGGGAATAGCCTTTTTCTGAACCGACATTGTAAATTTTCGTGCCAGTATCCATCGGTTGCTCAATCAGTTGTACACATAAGTCTATAAAATCACTTATATATAAATAATCACGAACCGCTTCACCATCTCCCCAAATGGTCAGTGGTTTTGAGTTAAGGACATGCTGGAAAATAGTGGGTATAATGCCAAATCCTACCCGATATGACTGTCCAGGTCCATAAAAATTAGAGGGGCGTAATATAATCGCGGAACGTTGAAGTTGTTGGCAAAATGCCATAATGAATTTTTCCAAAGTCGCCTTTCCAGCCCCATAATAAGACAACGGTGCAAGAGGTTCATCTTCTTTGACTAATTGCTTAGTTGGATTGCCATAAGTTGCCCCACCGGAAGATAAATAGATTAATGAAACATGTTCATGTTTTTGCAAAACCTCTAAAAATCTTAGCGTTGGTAATAAGTTATGTTCTGCTTCAAAAGTCGGTTTTAAAGCAGAAGAACCTGGGGTAGAATCACTAGCGAGATGTACAACCATTTTGCAGTGGGGCAGTATCGTATTTAAAAGTTCTGCATTATCCAAAGAATCAGCATAACAACGAACACCTGGTAAAGTCGGTAAAGCATCAGCGGTTCTTGCGATAACATGTACTTGAGCATGTTGTTGATGCAATCGTTTAAGTAAATGTTGACCAATAAAACTTGTGCCACCTAGTAAAAGAATGTCTTGATGTTTTTTCAATTTCCAACTCCTAATTTTTAATCCAATTAGTGCATGAAATAACTTATTTAATAGTTATGAAATAAGGCTTTCTGTTCTAACTATTTGTTTTAATAAATAAAAACAGAATAAGTCTAATCAATCACTTTCAAGAAGGAAAAACTGTCAAGGAAAAACTTTTTGCTTCAAGTTTTTCCTCAAATTCTATGTTGTTTCTGTCGGGACGAATTTCCGAAACGATGTCGTATTCTGCGTTATCGAAATTATTTCAAGCACGTTTTTTATTATTATTTGGATTTTATGTCAGCTTCATGGCTTAAACGGCGACGAAAGATATCGGCTAACCATTCGGTATTTTTTTCTAATTCATAGCGTTCTAGAACACGCTGACGACCTGCTTCGCCTATTTTGCGACGTAAATCAGGATTGTCCATCAACAAGGCAATCGCGTCTGTTAACGCCGTTGTATCTGAAGGCGCAACTAGGATACCATCCTTGCCGGTTCTAATCATTTCCGGAATCCCCGTGATATGCGTGCTAATACAGGGAATTTCCATCATCATAGCTTCCATCAAAGAGACAGGAAGTCCTTCGGCAAAACTAGCCAATACAAATACATCTGTTTGGTTATACAAGTCTAAAATATGTTCTTGATTGACTGAACCTTCAAAGATAACTTGTTCTCTTAATTCTTGTTCTGTTACCATCGCTTCTAAGTCTTGCCGAATTGGACCATCACCTATAAGACGCAAACGTAATTGACGACCGGCGGAGACAAGACGTTTAACTGCTTCTACTAAGACAAATTGTCCTTTAACGGGTACAAGACGACCCACACATAGCAATTCAAAGGGTTTAGGATTTTGGCGAAACGGACGTGGTGTAAACATAGCGGTGTTGACACCTAGTCGACTGTTTAGCAACTTATTCCAAGCCGTAGAGGGTGATAACATCATTAATTGGCTACGGACAAAGTGGGTAGGACAACAGATAAATGCGGCCTTAATAATTTTTTGGCTCAAGTAATTGCTTGGCACATCATAAAATTCATCGGGACCATGAATTGTGAAAGAAAGTGTAATGGGAAAAGTATGCTCTGCAATTAACCCGACTGTAGCCGCTGCCATGCCTAAATGTATATGCAAATGAGAAAATTGTAAACGGCGCATCCAATGTCCGATCATAACCGCTTCAGCAAAATAGAAAAATCCATAAAGGATTTTCTTTAAATCAAATTGGCCTAAACGTAACGCAAAAAACAATCCACGCAGATAGCCCAACGGTTGCGTCATCAATGTGTATAAATGGGCTTTGATTGCGCCCTTGAACCCATCAGGCTTGACATAATAAGTATTCGCCGCTTCCTCGCGTTCAATACGAGTTAATTGCTCCGCGCACCGATCTGGGGGATTAATAGAAGCGACGCTAATTTCAAAACCAAGATGACGCAACCGGCGTATCTCGTGCAAGATAAATGTGTGTGAAATGGCAGGATATTGGCTAACCAAATAACCTAAGCGGATTTTTTTCATTTTTGAAGTAATTCTTGATATAGTGTTAATACTTGATTTATTTTGGATTCCCAGCTATAGAGAGATTCTATACGTTGTCTCCCAACAATGCCCCGCTGTCGCCATACGTCTGGATGTTCAAAAATATCAGACAAGCAATCGGCTAAGGCTGTTGTCACTGCGGTTGTTCCTCCCTTTGGCGGTATCGCATAACCCACACTGTCATCAACGATTTCAGCCGGCCCACCATATTTTATGGTTAATACCGGTCTTGCACAAGCCATTGCTTCAAGCAACACTGCCCCACCTGATTCACGTATTGATGGCAGACATAAAACATGTGCAGCATGTAATTGTTCGACAATTTGTGCGTGTGAATTTGAACCAGACCAATTAATGAGAGAGTTAATCTGTAAATGCTTCGCCTGATTTTCCCATTTTGTCTTTAAAGGGCCATCACCAATGACTGTCAATTTCATCGGTAACTTGTCTTTTAAACGGGCAATGGCTTCTAATAGCATTGGTAAACCCTTAAAGGGTTGGAAACGACCAATAAACAGTATCATTAAAGGTTGTGTGCGAGACGGTGGCGGTGGCCACGGCAATGGGGTAAATAAATCCAAATCGACACCATTTTCTAAAACAAATCGACAGCGTGAATGGTAACGTGCAGGAATACTTTGTTGAGTTGCTTTTGTTGCCGTGAGAATAGCTGAGGCATGCCGAGTTGAGCCGACCAAAAAGTCTATTATATGTCCTATATAACGGATCGAATATAACCAGCCTAAGTCTTCCTGCATAATTTCTGGAAACTCTGCTGGGGTTTTTAAGCCACCATTTAATGGCCCTAATATCACCGGACGTTTGAGTATATGTAAGCGAGTGGCTGCTATAGGAGAGACGGGTGTCACGAGATGAATGATGTCCCAGTTTGTCCCACTTTTTTGATGTGCTTTCAACTGTCGAACGGTTAGCCAATCATACAAATAGAAGTCTGGCGAAAAAAACAAAGAGCTGGTATGTTCACTGTTGGGAAAGAGTTTGCAAACTAACCAATAAAGCGGTTTTGCAAACCATTCTGTATCAATATATATTATTTCAGTATTAGCCAGTGGGGCACCGGCTGGCAATAGATGTTTGCGATTTCTAATATGGGTAACTAGGGTAGTTGGAATTCCACGTTTTGCAAGACGGGAGTACCATTGCCAGCCAATTTTTGAGACGGCTTCTGCGATTGGAGCGCAATGATAAGCTGATAACAAAATGCGGGGCGGAACATTTAAGGTCATTTGTGAGCGATCTAATTTTTTTATGGAATAAAGTGATGAACCTATCCCACTATTCTTTTTTGAGCCTAGAAATCCGATTTTTTCTAAAAATCGGATTTCTTTAACCTCGTTTTTTGGTCAAAAAACCAACTATTTTTATTCATTATTTTGCATTTTTGAATAGTGGGATAGGTTCATAAGTGATTTGGCATATTTTCTTTAAACGTTTCTAAACTCCGTTTGGAAATGCCTATCACAACATTATATAGCGTTTTTCGTTTTGGTGAAATACAGGGCAACCATAAAGGATTGCCCCTACAAGAAATGTACTTAACTCAAAAGGGAAATGCTATAGATTTGCCTCCCAAACGTTATCAGTCATCACACAAAAGTCTATTTTAACATCATTTTTATTAACATCATCTATTTTTTCCACTGGTTCAAAAAATGATAATCCTATTTTTATAATGTCTTTTTTGCATTTTTTTAAAAATTTATCATAAAAACCTTTGCCATAACCCACTCTAAAACCTTGTTTGTCAAAGCATAATAAGGGGATTAAAATCATATCTATCGTGTCATCAGGGCATTTTATGGCGTTAATGGGTTCGGGAAGTCCTATTTTATTATACACAATTTTTGTATGAGAATGTAGTATATAACTTTCCATACTATAAGTCTGAAAGTCACTTTTAGAAATAATAGGCGTGATATAGGGATAGTTTTGTTTTATTTCATCAATGATGAGCCAGGTATTGATTTCATTTTGTTTAATGATTGGCAAAAATAGGTGTAATTTTTTAATTTTGCGTAAATCAAAATGATTAAAAAAGTTTTGGCTAATTGCTTGACTTTTTTCATGCAAAAAATGTGGAGGTATTTGCTGTCTTTTTAAGAAAAACTGTTTTCTTAATTCATTTTTGTTCATTGCTTTAGTACAACGGATTTTAGAAAGGATTATTTTCAGAGAAATCAGGGCAGACAGTACTTTGTTTGAACCGGATGAAAACTGAAGAAGAAGTTTTGTAACTACTCAGCCTTGAAATCAATTTTAAGGCTAAGGAACGCGCTTGAAATCAATTTGACAATGTGGAATCAGACCTGACAGGTTTCAAAAACCTGTCAGGTCTAGTCGTCGATGTGGACTAGTCGTCGATATGATTTCATGCACGTTCCATTTCAAGGCGGAGTAGTTACGAAGTTTTTTATAATGGCGAATCAGAAATTGGATTCAAACCTCTGAGGTTTTGAAAACCTCTGAGGTTTTTTCGTTTTTGAACATTTTTCCTAACTGAGCAAGCCTGCGATAGCATCGCGTTCCTGTTCAAGTTCACGTTGAGTTTCCAGCAGACGAGTACGATTAAAGTCGTCTATTTCTAGCCCTTGTACAATTGAAATGTTGCCATTTTTTATCGTCACAGGAAAAGAATACATCAAGCCTTCTGGAATGTCATAGCTACCATCGCTAGGAACAACGACGCTTACCCATTCATCTGTACCCATCACCCAGTCGCGTACATGTGAAAGGATTGCAAAAGCAGCAGAGGCTGCACTGGATTTACCTCGTGCTTTAATAATGGCAGAACCACGCTGTTGTACTGATGGAATAAAATCATTGATAATCCAATCTTGATCGACGAGAGATTTGGCAGGTTGACCATTGACGGTGGCATGACTGAGATCGGGATACTGTGTTGCAGAATGATTGCCCCACACAACCATTTTCTTGATGTCTGTGACATTGCTCCCCGTTTTAATCGCTAATTGGCTTATGGCACGGTTATGATCAAGGCGTGTCATGGATGTAAATTGTTTGGGTTTTAAATCGGGGGCAGACTGCATAGTTATATAGGCGTTAGTATTGGCGGGATTACCAACAACCAGCACTTTGACATCACGGCTCGCATGATCATTAAGTGCTTTACCCTGCACTTTAAAAATTTCACCGTTGCTTTTAAGTAAGTCGCTTCTCTCCATCCCTGGTCCACGAGGTGCCGCGCCGATTAATAAGGCATAATTCACTTCGGAAAATGCCACATTGGGATCGTCTGTCATCGTAATATCTTGCAAAAGCGGATAAGCACAATCATCAACTTCCATGACAACACCTTTCAGGGCTTCCAAGGCGGCTGGCACTTCTAACATCTGCAAAATGATGGGCTGATCTGGTCCAAGCATTTCGCCAGAAGCCACACGGAATATTAAAGAATAGGCGATTTGACCTGCGCCTCCAGAAATAGCAACACGTACAGGTTTTTTCATATAAAATTCCTTTTGGTGAGATTCTGAATATTAAAGACAATAAACCCGTCATTATGGCACATAATATCTTGAAATTAATATTTATAGAGGTTCAGATAAATCACTTCCAAAAACCTGACAGGTTTGGCTTTAAAAGTGTTGGAAGTGATTAAAGTCTCATTCCTTAATTAATAATTAATAATTAATAATTAACAATTAATAATACCTTCGTTAATGGTGAATGTCTAAAAATTTTTCTTTAAACGATTGATTTAATTCATTATTTATCATTCATCATTTCGAGTTTTTAGTTTTTCTTCAAAAAACTAAAAACTCGAAAACCATTCACCATTAATTTCCCTGTTTTTCCGGCTCAATGTCCTTATCTTTTTGACGCTCATCGCGGCGGCGCATAATCTCTTGATACTTTCGCTGAAAAGCATCATATTTCTCTTCAACACCTTTTCGTTCCAAATGTTTGGATTGTAAAGTCGCCTCTGTATTGTTGATACGTTTTTTAAGGCTTTCAATATTTGTCGTCACCGCCTTTGTTTGATTTTCATCAAGTAAGTCATTTTTCTTGTTGAATTCAAAACTCTCTTGAAGCGTTTTAAGATTACCTTGTAACCCCTCAAGAATCGTTTTGATAGATTCAATTTGCCCGTCTATCGTGATCAGTGAGGATTGACGAGTATCTTCAATATCTTGTTCACTACCAAAAGCGTAAAGCAACTTTTTGTCTTCTTTTTCTTGCTCCTTACGCCTCTCTTCTTCTTCTTGTTGCCTTTCGACTTCAGCCATTTCTTCTTTCGTTTTGGCTGCTTTCATATATAACCAGTTCCCCGCTGCATCAAGTTTCCAAAAACCCTTTTGGGAATAGGGGGATGGCACATAATTGCCACATTCACGAACACCATCTTCGTTATTCCAACAAAAATAGTCTTCTGCTTGGGATGACATTGTCATCAGTAACAAAGTAGAAAAGAGAGCCCATTTGTTAAGGGATTCAAAGTTTGAGTTTTTCTTTAAAAAACTCAACCCTCGAAAGTGATTTTTCATCAAGATTTCTCCTTTAAAAAAGATTTCCAGCCTAATGACTGAAAAAATTAAGTATTTTGCGTTTATTCTATCTAAAAGGGTTACGCAAAACAAGTTTGCAAATCAATTTTTTTTTCATCTCTATCAGGAGTACATTCGAGGTTTGAGTTTTTTGAAAAAAAACTCAAACCTCGAATGCTTTAGTTTTGAACAAGCATCGCTGCCTTTTTCGCAAAATAAGTCAAAATACCATCTGCCCCCGCCCGTTTCATACTCAATAAGGATTCCATCATCACCGCTTTTTCATCCAACCAACCATTTTGGGCGGCTGCCATCAGCATAGCGTATTCACCGCTAACTTGATACACAAAAGTGGGTACGCCAAATTTTGTCTTCACGCGTTGCACAATATCTAAATAGGGCAATCCTGGTTTAATCATAACCATATCAGCCCCTTCTTGTAAATCCAAAGCCACTTCGCGTAATGCTTCATTGCTATTAGCAGGATCCATTTGATAGCTATATTTATTACTCCCACTTAAAGCCGTTGCAGAGCCGACAGCATCACGAAAAGGACCATAAAAACTTGAGGCATATTTAGCAGAATAGGCTAAAATCCGCGTGTTTTTATATTTTTCTGCCTCAAGTGCTTGACGAATAGCTCCGATACGTCCATCCATCATATCAGAAGGGGCGACGACATCTGCTCCTGCCTTCGCATGAGAAATGGCTTGCTTTACTAATACAGCGACTGTTTCATCATTTAAGACATAACCACTCTCATCAATTAAACCATCTTGTCCATGTGTCGTAAAAGGATCTAAAGCTACGTCAGTAATGATCCCTAAATCTGGAAATTCTGCTTTGATAGTTCGTACTGCTCGTTGTGCTAAACCTTCAGGATTATAGGCTTCATTGGCATCAAGTGATTTTTTTTCGACTGGTACAACAGGAAAGAGTGCGATAGCAGGTATGTTTAATTTGACTAATTCAGCCACTTCTGTAAGCAATTCATCAACACTTAGACGATATTGATCTGGCATAGAAGTAATTGCAACTCGTTGCTTTTTACCCTCCATCACAAATAAGGGATAAATCAAATCATCAGAATGGAGATGATTTTCACGCATCAAGCGGCGAGAAAAGTCATCACGGCGCATTCTACGCAAGCGTAAATTGGGAAATGGTGTTGAATTTAACATTTTTAAGATTTTTTGTCGTCTTTTAAGATTTATTAACTGATGTTACGCACTATGTTTCCAAGATGTTTAAGCGATTTTTTCAAAGGATTTTTAAACGGCGAAACGATGTTTAAGAAATCCGATTTTTTCAAAAATCGGATTTCTAAGCTCGAATAGAATAGCTTTGCGTAACATCAGTTATTAATGCCAAAGCTAAAGCGTTGGATTCTTCAATCAAACCTGACAGGTTTTAAAAACCTGTCAGGTTTAGTTTTCGAGGTTTCCGTTTTTTGAAGAAAAGTTGAGACTCCAATTTCAAAGCTAAAGCGTTGAGACTCCAATTTCAATTCGCATTAAAATGGATCAAACATAATATTTCTTATCTTTACGCCGCCGCCCTGATCGTTGAGTAATCAGCCCTTTTATTGCGTCTAAGCTGGAAACTTCCAGCGTTGGATACTTATCATTTAAAGGCTTCAAAAAATATTGCCTATTTTCAATGTGCAATTGTCTAAAAATATATTCCTCTTCATAAATTGCAAAAACATAGGAATCATTTTTCACCTCACCACCTGGCTCAATAATAATAACGTGCCCTTCAATAAACTCAGGAGCCATACTGTCTCCCAATACCATGAGGGCATAAGGTTCATTTTCTTCACAGTTAGTCATAAATTCAATACAATTTAATTGTCAAATTCACTTTAATATACTATATTAAATGCACTTGAGTATCATTTCGAGGTTTAATTTTTTCTTTTAAACTTCTAAGCCAATAAAATTAATTATTAATTATTAATTATTAATTATTAATCTAAAGAAATAAATTGTTTAAAAAAATGATTTTTCGTAACAACTCAGCCTCCCTCCTTCCCAAGCTAAAGTTTGGGAAGGAGGGATGGGGTGAAATTGATTTTAAGGCTGAATAGTTACGATTTTTCTTAAAGATTTGATTAGAATTAACGCAACTTAATATATTTAGGAAAAAAACCGTTGGAAAAAATCATCACAAAAACGAATCCCTTTAGCAATAGTCGGGTTGATACGCCCTTTCAAAACCATATTGATTTAAAGGAAATTTTTCATAATGAATTTGAAAGTTTAACGTCTGTCTTGGGGGATATCAAGAATGATGTGGAAAACCATCAAAGCAAAGGGGCTATTGTCACTGGAGAACCGGGTACTGGAAAAACCCATCTGATGATGAGATTGGCAAAAGCACGCTTGGTACATAATCGGCTGCTTTTTATCCGACAACCCAATAACCTTAATTCGGTTTTATATCACATTTATAGTCGAGTGCTGGAATCTTTTGTGGAAAAAGTGCCCAATAGCCCTTATTCTCAACTTGAGCATCTCTTGGCAACCAGTTTTTCTAAAATTATCCATGATACTTTCCTTGAAGCTCGCAAAAAGAAAACGACGGGTATTTTTGATTATTTCAGAAAGCTGACTGACAAAGACAGGTACCTTTTAAAAGAACTGTCAGTTGATCCGCTTAACATCTATAAAAAGTTGGGAGAGGATGGTGCGCGTAACAAACGTGAATATTGGCAACGGATTGAAACCATCATTGACGGCTGGTGGAAACGGTGCTATGGAGATGTCGGCTATTCCACCGCCATTTTAAAAGGCATTGTCAAATTTTGTAGTTACTCAGATGTGAACAAAAAGAAGTTGGTGGGAAAATGGCTTGCGGCTAATGAATTGGAAGAACCAGAGTTAAAGAGCGTTGGGCTTAAAAACTGGAAAGAAGAAGGAAGTAAAGAGGCGTTTTCACTAGATGCAATTACTGTGTTTGGTAAACTGTCAATGATGGATGAACCTTTGATTATTATATTCGATCAACTAGAGGCTTTAGGACTTGAATATAATCAAAATTTGCTACAGAGCTTTGGCGATTCTGTTAAGGAACTCTTTACTTATGTGCCAAATAGCTTAATTATCCTCAATCTGTTTCCTGATAGATGGGAACATTTTAAAGACTTCTTTGATGGCTCCGTTATTGGCAGAGTTTCTCAATGTCAAGTTGCTTTAAATAAGCCTTCTCAAGAAGAACTTGAAAAAATCTTGGTGGTCAAAGCACAAGCACAAGGGCTTGACGTTAAAAAACTATTAACACCAGATGACTTGCAAGACATTTTGAATCAAGGCTCTATTCGAGAAGTGTTAAACAGAGCTTCTCACTATTATCGGTTCAGAACACAGGATATCCCTTTACCCAGTATTCATCGAGTTAAAAGTTTTGAAGATGAAGTCAAAGAGCAACTCAATGGCATAAAAGAACGAATAAATGTGTCGCCGGTTAATGAAAATTGTTCCTCTAGTTTTGAAGAAGAAGTCAGAGAAGGATTTAAAGTGACTCTTAATGAAATAGGTGTTTTGAGACAAATTGTTGCATTGGCACTGAAACAGAATGTTGATGTCAATAATTCTACACCGTTCATGCCTTCCATCCCCGTTGATCTGAAAACACTATCATCGGTTCAAACAGCGCCGCTGTCTGTGAGCCAACAGATTATGGATTATATCGAAAAAGAGAGAGCATTATTGGAAGAAGAGTATGAAAAACTGGTTATCATTAGTGACAGTGACGATATTGGTAAACTCTTGAATGTGGCAGAAGCATTTAATATGCTTCTCAATAATATTGATGTGAGTTATTTAAAAGTGGGCAACAGAAAGTTGCCTGAACATGTGTTAATAAAAGCACCAACGCAGTCTGTTGTTGTCGGTTTTTTGCAAGTCAGCGATATGGTATTTCCAGCACGCATCAAGAACTTTAATGGGTTAATGTTCAATCGCAAAGATTTACATTTCACCCTTTTTCGAGATGTGAGAGAAACGACTATCACCGGTAAAGTGGGTGCAGATGAAATAGACAAACTGAATGAAGCACCCAATGGGCAGTTTATTTACATGGACAAGGAAAATAGAATTACCTTTGAACTCATTTATAAGCTGATCGTTGACATTCAAAACAAAGATTTTGAAATCGATTTAGAACATGCTTTAACTACGTTGGAATCTATTCTGAACGATTATTGGCTCATTCAGATTTTCAAAAAGCCCATTTTTTCTTAATTGGAATCTATAGCGTTTTTCGTTTGGGTGAAATACAAAAAAGGGCAACCATAAAGGATTCGAGGTTTTCGTTTTTTTTCAAAAAACGAAAACCTCGAATGCCCCTGCAAGATGATGTATTTCACTCAAAATAGACAACTTGACAGGTTTCCAAAACCTGTCACTCGATCATCAAGTTTTTAGTCTTCCAACAATTGTAATAAACCTTTTCAAAAAAAACGGGGTTTCCTTTACAAGTTTTATACGACACTGGCTTATGTACATAACAAACTGCACAACGACAAGCGGGTTTCAAATCACCAATCGCCACCCCCTGAAATCACCAGATTTCCACGTTTTCATAAGCGGATGCCTGTCTTAAAAGAAAAAAAAGTGAACAAAAAAATGGGTTTTAAGACATTAAAATGCGAATAATTGTTTGAAATTTTTGACCAAGTTTTAGCGAATATATATACTCAAGATCAATTTTTTCTTGAGGAAACAAGTATGAATGACAGCATTTTTGGCTTTTTGAACCCAACAGAAAACACATTGAAAAGTTTTCAAGCCTTACAGAATGTCTTAGCAAAAGAGAACGCTCAGCTCGAATTAGGAATATGTACTCTCCAGAACGGGTTTATTGAATATCACCACTCATTGGATGCGTCTTCGTTATTAAGCAACTGGCAGCCCATCGGCGGTTTGGGTATTGCTTTTTTTCGCCCAATCTCAATTGGTTCTCACCTAAACGGTGCGATACCCATCTATTCAATAGGGCATATTGCCGTGGCGTGCCTCGGCGAAGTCTTCAACCTCTTTGAAATACGGGAGAATTTGATTAATTTAGGATATCGGTTTAATTCCAAAAACAATACAGCGGAAACGCTTTCGCTGCTGTTTTACAATTATTTGAAATTCTGTCCTTTTTCACCTGTTGAAGCGATGCAGGTGATGATGAAAAAATTGAAGGGGCGTTTTGCCCTCATGATATTATTTGCTGAAGGGGAACAGTTGATGGTGGGATGTCATGATTATCCATTAGCGGTCGGCAGGAATAACGAGACAATCTATTTCTGTACTGAACCCGATACTTTGGTTCAATTTTCTCCGTTAATCAGTTCAGTCGGAGGGGATCCAAAACCGAATATCTTCTGTGCCACATTATCTCAATCAGAGATTCTCACGCCAGATCCTCTTTAGCGCGTCGGTTAGAGTTCCTCCTGAACTCCAACTTATTGGTTCCTATACCTGACAGGTTTCCAAAACCTGTCAGGTCTGTCGTTGCTTCCTATACCGACAGGTTTTGGAAACCTGTCAGGTCTGATTTAACATCGACGACTAGTCTGATTCAACATCGACGACTAGACCTGTCAGGTCTAATTCAACATGGTGGAATTTATTTCATGCACGTTCTTTAGCTTTGGAAGTTTGAAGTCGCCAAAGCGTTGTACTCCAAAACGGATGCTTTAACATATTGATTTAAAATCAGTTTTTAACACATCCCTTATCAACATGATTTATATTGCTGACAAATCTGTAACAAATGTTCTTTAAACGCTGTGCGTAAATTGGGGTGTTGTAAAGCGTAATCAATTGTTGCCTTGAGGTAGCCTAATTTATTACCGCAATCATAACGTATGCCTTCAAATTGACAAGATAACACCTGCTCCTTTGCTAACAAGAGTGCAATCGCATCAGTCAATTGAATTTCACCTCCTGCCCCCTTTTCGATTTTTTCAAGATTGCTAAAAATCGCTGGTGTGAGCAAATAACGTCCCACCACAGCCAGTGTAGAAGGTGCTTTATCAGGCGCGGGTTTCTCCACAATGTTTTTGATTTTCAACACGCCATCATACAAGTCTTCGGGTTCAATAATACCGTACTTATCGGTTTCTGTTTGTTGAATCTGTTCAACAGCAATGACGCTACAATGCTGTTCATGATAAATCTTCATCATTTGCGATAAACAAGGGGATTCTGCGCCATCAATCAAATCGTCCGCTAAAATAACAGCAAACGGTTCATCACCCACCACAGGTTTAGCGCAGAGTACAGCATCACCCAATCCTAATGCCTCTGGTTGGCGGATATAAATACAGGATATCCCTGGGGGTACAATATGCTTGGTCACTGCTAATAAATCTAATTTTCCACGCTGTTCTAACTCGTTCTCAAGTTCTTGATTTTTATCAAAGTGATCTTCGATAGCCCGTTTACTCGTACTTGTGACAAAAATCAGTTGTTCGATGCCAGCGGCAACAGCCTCTTCAGCAGCATACTGAATGAGAGGCTTATCGACAATGGGTAACATTTCTTTAGGACTGGCTTTCGTGGCTGGTAAAAAACGTGTGCCTAAGCCAGCCACGGGAAAAACGGCTTTACGGATTTTTTTTTTCAATTTCATATATATTGATCTCATGAATTTAAAATGGAGTATATTTGGTAAGTACTCAGCATTGAAATTGATTTCAAGGCTAACCGCTGAGTAGTTACCCTTCGCTTTGCAAGTCTAATTCTATCAGTTAAGAAGCGCAATGTCTAACGCCCATCCAGAATAGTTGGTTTCATTCTTTCCCATTTTCAATCATCATCACTAGATAAATGTTCATGGCGAGTATCTGGTAAAACGCCATAAGGATTAACCATTAATTTTTTTGGCTTTCGATTAGTGCCTCTGAATTGCACAGTAATCATATAAGCCTGCTCTTTTTCTTGCTGGGGAACGGATGATTCATTGGAATTATTTTTATCACTTTTATCATCATCATCATTGGCTAACTTTTCAATTTCTTCAGGCTTTTTAACTTGTACAGCTATCGTATAAAAACGAGTTGTATAGTTAAAATTGAGTAGTTGTAGTTGTTGAATTTCAAGCACTTGCTCAGGTTCCATAAACTCATTAAAATCATTATATGATTTAAATTCTTGTTCACGGCGTTGAGTTAAGATAGTATTAACGCTTTCTTCATCAATACCTAATAACATTAAGGCTTCACGGGTTGCTAAATTGGGATTGATACGAGCTTTATTACCATACACTGTGAAAACAGTATCCATTTCAACATCTTTAAAGACTTCAGCAAAACCTTTAATCAACAGCAATTCTTCCACCGTTTCTATAGGAGCATTACGGGGTTCATAAGGCGGAGATAAGGTTTCATAATAGTCTTTTTCAGCACCATTAAGCCGTTTAAGATCATCACGATCAGTCCAATCTTGCCACGCATCTGATAAAACCCCCATTTTTTCTATGTCATTACCAATGCGTTTTTTTAGTAATCGCTTCAAGTTTTGCAGAGATAATTTTTTCAGATTAATTCTACCGGCCTGATCATAAATGCGAACAGTGACTGTCTCAGGGATAGGATAAGCTAAATCAAGTACTCGCCCATCAAAACGAAGCTTTTTTTGAAAGTGAGTCAAGGGAACATCTGTGTCAGGCGGATCTTCAAGTTTATCATTGAGGAGTAATTCCATTTCCGCTGCTCGTAACGCTTTAAGGGTATCACTCCATGTTTGCAATCCGATTTTATTATGCAAAACGACTTGTGCTGATAAGCGTGTTTCATTTGCTAAAACAGCTACAATAATAGTCACAATGACAATAAACCATAAAACGATAATAAGAATTGCGCCGCGTTGTGAAGGTGTTTTTATGTTCATTTAATTTAAGAATATTAACGAATTTCCATGATTAATGAACCTATCTCACTAATACTTAACCCAGACAATATAACTACAAGGATTATTTATAAACTGATGTTACGCACTATATTTCCAAGAGGTTTAAGAAATCCGATTTTTGAAAAAAATCGGATTTCTAAGCGAAACGAGGTTTAAGAAATCCAATTTTTGAAAAAAATCGGATTTCTAAGCGGCGAAACGAGGTTTAAGAAATCCGATTTTTGAAAAAAATCGGATTTCTAAGCTCGAATAGAATCGCTTTGCGTAACATCAGTTATAAAAAAGGATAAGTACTGAAGCATAAGTTTTCTTTGTACAGGACATTTTTTATTGTTAGAATCAGAATTTTCAGAATATTCGAGGCTAAAGTTTTTAAAAAAAAACTTTAGCCTCGAATTGAATTTTCAGAATTAAAAATCAAGTAACTATTCAGCGGTTAGCCTTGAAATCAATTGCAAGGCGGAGTAGTTACAAAATCAAATGAGTTTTCGATATCCTCGAATTGAATTATGAGGTTTTAAATTCTGAAAATTCTTCAATTCTGAAAATTCTGATTCTAACAATGGAAAATGATTTAAATCAATTACTTATAAAAAATTTCCTGTACAACCTTTATTATAAATAATCCTTGTAGTTATTACTTGTAGTTGAATAATAGTGGGATGGGTTCATGATAAATCCTGCACTCCAGCGTGGGAGTTAGAGGCTTTATGTTAAATTTTATTATAACACACACAATTGGATATTTCTATTTCAAATCCTGTTATAATGTTTGCCCTATAGGGTATTGACTTTTTTTCATTCATCATTAACCATTCACCATTAACCATTAACCATTCACCATTACAAAATAGGATATTTTATGCAAACACAACATCCTGATTACACACGCTCTTTTGCTGAAGTCTATTTAGCAGAAATGGACTATATAAAAAAGAAGCGTGAAAACATGAACTTAACCACAGAAATGGTTGAGAATGAATCAGAACGAATACGCAATTCTCTCAAAGAATTGGGAGAGAGTAAAGCAGATACTGATGAAGTACCCCGGCTCAATGTGAGAATCAGTACTGATGCTGATCTCGTGGGAGTCGCATTCTCAGGCGGCGGTATTCGTGCTGCTACTTTTAACTTGGGATTACTTCAAGGGCTTGATAAAGGAGGGATATTGCGTTATTGCGATTATCTTTCTACCGTTTCAGGAGGGGGATATATTGGTTCCTGCCTCAGTTCTCTGTTGACAAATTCTGAAGCCTCAACGGATTCTTCATCGAAAGAAGAGCAGTTCCCATTTCGTTTCCATCGTGACAGTGAATCAGACGAACATAAAGAGGTGAACTATCATTTACAGTCTGCGCCGAATAGCTACGAAGAGCGTTTAGAAGTGAGCTATCTGCGTGCCGCCAAGAACTATTTAGGACTGGGTGGTGGCTTATTCCACTTAGAGACTTGGCGCTTTATTATGATGTTTTTATCTGGTGTACTACTTATCAACATCGTGCCACTTATCTTTGCTATCCTTACTTCTTATGGCTTATACTTAGTTGAAAATCCGCTAACCGCATTTTATTCTATCCCTCAAATCAACGAAATGGGAGAAGTAGTGAATCATATTTGGAAGTTCGATAAAGACACCACTTTTTTCAATTTCCATACGCTGACAGCATTTTTACTTCAATTGGCCCTATATAGTTTTGGGGCTATGGTTATTACACGCGGACTTTCTGTGTTTTTCAATTTGAATGGGAATCTCATCAGGAATTTACAAGCCTGGTTGGGTATAATAACTGTTTTATTGCTTGTTTTTGTCGGATTAATTAGTTTTACCTTTTACCTATTCCTTGACGAATATCGTAAGGTAGATGAACAAATATCAGCTTTGTTGAACTATACCTTATTGGCAGCCGTTCTATTTTTTATCCTGAGTCGTTTGAAGGAGGCAAATCAGTTCATGCAGAAATTCTTTAATATAATGTTGTTCTTCGCCTTAGCGGCATTGTTTCCTATCATTTTTGCACAGTTTTTACGCTTGCTCTGGACGAATTATTTTTTTGTTCCTGTGTTTGACCTGATGCCACTCCCCATTTTTGTGGCAATGATACTGTTTGCAATCAGTTTGATGATTAATATCAATCGCGTTTCTCTACATGCGTTCTATCGTGATGGTCTCAGTAAAACCTATATGATAAAACGGGAAAATGGGAAAATTAAGTCCAATGAAGGTATAAAACTCAAAGCACTTCATACACATTACAATGGCCCTTATCATCTGATTAATGCCACCTTAAATCTCCAAGGCTCCAAAAATCGTCATTTAAGTGGACGTGGAGCGGACTACTTTCTTTTATCAAAACACTATTGTGGTGCTGAATCCACAGGATATCGCAATACTGAAAACTATAACAATGGTCAGACGGAACTGGCGACTGCTATGGCTATTTCTGGTGGTGCAGCAAGTCCTTCCATGGGAACTCATACCAATTTCCTGATGGCTTTTTACATGATTTTATTTAACATCAGATTGAACGTTTGGATGCCTAACCCTAATCCAAAATATACGGTTAATAAATTCACAATTTGGCCTCGTTATTTTTTGAAAGAATTTGTTCCGCTTAACAAAGAAGAAAACTCACAACTCAACCTATCTGACGGGGGACATCACGAAAATCTCGGTATTTATCCCCTCCTCAAACGTCGTTGTCGCTTAATCATTGCCTCAGAGGCGAGTTCTGATCCGGATTATAAGATGAATGATCTCGCCAATTTGAAACGCAAAGCACGCATTGATTTAGGAATAAATCTTGAATTGGACATGACACCATTGCGCCCCAATAAAGATGGGCTTGTCGAAAAACATTTTGTTAAAGGGATTATCCATTATCCTAATGATAAAAATGGGGTGTTGTTTTATATCAAAACCTCAATGACGGGAAAAGAGCCGGAAGATTTACTCTCCTATCGGCGTAAAAATCCCAGTTTTCCTGATGAAACAACAGCAAACCAGTTTTTTAACGAGGCTCAATTTGAGTCTTACAGAAAATTGGGTGAAGTGGTTGGTAAAGAGATTTGTGCTGAACTTGATAAGGAAGTTAAAATGATTTTTGCTCAGTCGGAGAGCCTGTAACTGAGTACAACGGGTTTGGGAAATGATTTTTTCTCAATTGGAACTGTTGAATCAGACCTGACAGGTTTCCAAAACCTGTCAGGTCTAGTTAATGTTGAATCAGACCTGACAGGTTTCCAAAACCTGTCAGGTCTAGTTGTCGATTTCATGGTGAAATTTTTAAATCAATCCGGCGGAGTAGTGAAAAACATTTATATTCAATGACTTATAAATATTAATTGGCTATTATTGGATAGCGTTGAACATATTCGTTTAGTTTTTGCAAGATAAAAGAAGTAATATCTTGACTTATTTGTCTGCCTGATTGTATTAATTTAGGTACAACTTCGTTGTAGGATAAAAATACACCCTCTTTTATAAAAATAGGAGTCATGTTTTTATAAGGTGAAGATTCGCCATCATCAACACGATGATGTCCAAAACCTCTTTCCTGATCCCATGAGATAACACGCTCATTTCCTAAGCGATCATAACAGAGTTGAAAACTAATAATTTGACCAAAGTTATTTTGCCAAATAAATAAGTCAAAATAATCGTCTTGAAACCAACGTTTTATACTAGAAGGCTCATCTTGTTTTAATTGGAATTCTGTCAACATTTTTTTTACCTTTCGAGGCTAATTTTGTAGTCAATATCTAAAATAGGAAACTCTTGCAAAACTCTGAATACACAAAATTTAAGAAATCCGATTTTTGAAAAAAATCGGATTTCTAAAAAGGTTTGTTTTCCAACAGTGGCATTCCTAATCAACAATAAGCGTATCTATTAACCTGATACCATTTATGAAAAAAGCCACATATAAAATAATACCGCTACTGATTTGACTCACTGGTTTTAAAGACTTTTTATCGACAATATCGATATAATCTATATTCACCAAAGATTGCACTTTTATAATTTCTTTCATCGCACTCAATACGAGAAAGGCTTCAAACTCACCTCTCCTTATCAGGCTTTCTCCATGTCTCAAAGCACTATGAACATTTAATGCGACTTGACGTTGTTCATCGGAAAGTAGAGCATTTCTTGAACTAAAGGCTAAACCATCGGCTTCTCTAAGTGTAGGTACACCGACTACCTTGAGAGAAGGAAAATAGGTTTCAGCCATTTTCCAAAGAATCACCAATTGCTGAATATCTTTTTCGCCAAAATAAGCCCTATTGGGCTGCAATATTTGGAACAACTTATAAACAATTGTTGCGGAACCGTCAAAACACCAAGGATGTAATTTCCCATCTAATTGTTCAACCAAAGTTGATGGCACTCTGATCAAATTATCAATTCCATTTTTATCCTTTGGCTCAACCACAAAACGTTTATTATCACGCATCCTAAATTCATCATTTTGGAAACGGAAAAAATCATCAATACGTTTAACAAACGGAAACATCTCATCTACAGAAGGATGAAAAATCAGATCAATATCTGTTTTTTGAGCTATCGTTTTATCCTGTTCAAAATCGCTTGGATATTCGATAAATTGTTTTTTCCTAAACTGCATTGGATTTAAGAAAATGCTAATGACGACGACATCATTTTCTTCACGCGCCCTTTGCATTAACAATTGGTGTCCCTTATGTAATCCTCCCAAAGTTGGCACAAAACCTATTTGTTGCCCACTTTCTCTCATATTTGCGATGTATGTACTTGTTTCTAAAGCAGATTCTATAATTTTCATCGGCATAAAAATATTTCTCACTCTCTTTTCAAAAAGCCAATCATTTGACATTCTCGAATTAAGAGATTAATCTTAATTTTTGAAAGGAATTTGAGGTTTAATTTTTTTGAGAAAAACTTAAACCTCGAAAATAATGCTATTATCTAAAATAATAAGCGGTTTAATTGCACGTTCTTTGCTTTATTCAATGAATAAGCAAATTTTATACCTACAAATGCTGAAATGTGATGATTTTACAAAAAAATCCCCCTGATATACTAAAATGAATGAACGAGAATTTAATTTTACTGAAGAAGATTTTAACTTATTGCGAAAACTGGTTAATGAACACACGGGCATTCGCTTATCTGAACATAAACAAGAAATGCTTTATAGCCGCTTATCACGTCGGTTACGTGCCCTCAACTTGAAGAGTTTCTTTACTTATTACAAACTGTTAAAAACAGATGATGGGGAGGAATTGGTACATTTTATCAATGCTGTAACAACTAACCTCACCGCTTTTTTTCGTGAACCGCACCATTTCGAGTACTTAGAAAAAGAATTATTGCCCAAATTGATCGTTAAAAAACAAACAACGCGCCGTCTCCGTATTTGGTCAGCAGGTTGTGCAACGGGTGAAGAAGCCTATTCGATAGCAATGGTGGTAAAAAAAGTCGTACCTAGCAATTGGGATGTCAAAATTCTTGCAACAGACTTAGATTCTCAAGTGCTTGCAACAGCTCGACAAGGGATATATGATGAAGAAAAAATATCAGGTGTATCGCCAACACGTTTGAAACGTTGGTTTAAAAAAGGAAGGGGTACGCAAGAAGGAACTGTACAAATTATACCTGAGCTACAAAAATTAATCTCTTTTAAACATCTTAACTTGATGCACAAGTGGCCAATGCGCGGCCCTTTTGAAATTATTTTTTGTCGTAATGTGGCCATTTACTTTGATAAAGCCACGCAAAAAATGTTAATTGAACGGTTTGCTAATTTTGTTGAAAATGACAGTTATTTATTGATTGGACATTCTGAAAACTTATTTCAACTCTCTACCCGTTTTCGTTTATTGCAACAAACAGTATATATAAAGTGTTAATTAATCAAAAGACAGAGTCTTTGCAGCCAAAAGTGTTACCTGGTTATGAACATATTAAACGTTATTGGGATTGTCATCATAACAACTTTGTCGCCAAAATTTTGCCAGGCGAATGTTATGTGACTCGTCATGATGAAATTTTAATAACAGTCGTTGGCTCTTGCGTATCCGCCTGTATTCGCGATTCGGTTAGCGGCATTGGCGGAATGAATCATTTTATATTGCCCCATCTGATTTTGGATAAATGGGAACAGAGAAAAGTATGTACAGCAAGTCGTTATGGTAGTTTTGCAATGGAATGTTTGATTCACGAGATTTTGAAATACGGCGGCTATTGGGAAAATCTTGAAGTGAAGTTGTTTGGCGGGGGATGTATTATAGAAAATATGATGAATATTGGACAAAAAAATATTGATTTTGTTAAGGCATATTTACAAGCAGAAAGTTTGACTTTATTGGCGGAAGACCTTGGCGATATTTATCCACGCAAAATACTATTTTCTCCCGTCAATGGACGAGTACGTGTTAAAAAGCTAAGAGCGCAGCAACGGATAATTGAAGGTGAAAGTACATATCAACGTGACTTAGAAACGTAACCGACAATCCTGTCTTTTTAGATTGACGAAGGTATAACAATTGATAGTTAATAATTAACAATTAAAAAGGAATGATGGATGGGCGTGTTAAAAAAAATAAAGGTATTAATCGTTGATGATTCTGCATTAATTCGGCAGGTATTGACAAAAATATTGAGTTCCGCTAACGACATTGAAGTGGTGGGTTGTGCTGCTGACCCGTATATTGCTAGAGAAAAAATTAAGCGATTAAATCCTGATGTCTTAACTTTAGATATAGAGTTACCACGCATGGACGGTTTAGCCTTTTTAAGTCATTTGATGCGTTTACGCCCTATGCCTGTTGTGATGATATCAGTATTTACTAAAAAAAATGCGGATATTACTCTTCAAGCACTGGAATATGGCGCAGTCGATTTTATTAGTAAACCGCAAATTGATATTGTCCAAACCCTTGAATCTTATTCAGAAGAAATTATTAGCAAAATCAGAACAGCAGCCCATGTCAAAGTACAGCCTTTAAAGTCTTTACCAAAACCGATTTTTAAAACAATACCTAAATATCCAGTCGATGTCATTATCAAAGAAAATGAATACCCTTTTCGTCATGCTAAAACTGAAAAAATTATCGCCATTGGTGCCTCAACGGGTGGTACCGAAGCGATCAAAGTCTTATTGACACAAATGCCAGCCCATTTTCCCAGTATCGTGATTAGCCAACATATCCCTGCGACTTTCAGTGATTCTTTTGCAAAGCGAATGAATCAACTTTCATTAATGACTGTATCTGAAGCGAAAGATAATGAAGTCATATTGCCCGGATATGTTTATATTGCACCAGGCGATTCCCATTTATTAGTTGAACGTTCAGGTTCACATTATGTTTGTCGTTTAAACCAAGGAGTCGCTGTGAATCGTCATCGCCCCTCAGTGGATGTACTATTTCGTTCAGTTGCACAAAGCGCAGGAAGAAATGCGATTGGTGTGATTATGACGGGTATGGGCGATGATGGTGCTCGCGGCATTAAAGAAATGTATGATGCTGGCGCAGTCACAGTGGCGCAAGATAAAGAGAGCAGTGTTGTGTGGGGAATGCCCGGTGAAGCGATAAAACTGGGCGGAATAAAGCATATATTGCCATTGTCTAAGATTGCAAGTAAATTAATGTCTTTGTGCAATGAACCAACAAGGCATTCTTAATTTGGAGTCCAACATTTGGAATCACAACGCTTTAGCTTTAGGAATGCGAATTAAGAGTTGAAACTCCATTGAAAATGGAGTTCGAGGTTTTAGTTTTTTTTTAAAAAACTAAAACCTCGAAAACGCTTTAGCTTTGCCAAATGGAGTACAACGCTTTAGCTTTGTATTTTGGAGTACATTCGAGGTTTGAGTTTTT
>JAOZSV010000223.1 GCA_029939505.1 Thiotrichaceae bacterium
GATGTTTAAGAAATCCGATTTTTGAAAGAAATCGGATTTCTAAGCGGCGAAACGAGGTTTAAGCGATTTTTTCAAAGGATTTCTAAGCTCGAATAGAATCGCTTTGCGTAACATCAGTGATGTAAGTATTGAAGCATAAGTTGTACTTAGCCTTGAAATAAAGTAACTACTCAGGGCAACCACAAGGGATTGCCCCTACATCAGAATATTTTCGTCACTCGACATAAGAATCTGGTTGTAGGGGCAATCCTTTATGGTTGCCCTGAGTAGTTACAATTTTTTTTGAAAATGGAGTTCGATGTTTTTTTTTCAAAAAACTCAAACATCGAATGGTGAATGATTCAATTCATTCATAATTCACCATTAACCATTAACCATTAACCATTAACCATTAAACATTTAACTGTTTCACTAAGTCAGGAAATTCTTTCAGTGCCTTTTGAATATAAAGTATATTAAAAATTTTGGTGCTTTCTAGTAACGGTTCACCATAATGGATAAATACGGGAATATTATATTCGTTCCCTAAATTTATCATCTTTTCGGCAAATGCGATGACGACATCCATTTTCATCATAATTTTTGCCCTTTTCCAAAGTGGCATCACTTCTTGTTCAACTTTTTTTCGTAGCTCTGAGAGGTTGATAATATTTTCTGGGTTGAGCGTTTCAACTTCCGTTGTTGCCGCCTGTGTTGTGAGCGTTTTTTTGGTATATTTGAGATAGTGGGATAATTCATTGAACAAAACAGAAATATTGACAGGTTTTAAGAAAAAACCATCAAAGCCGTGCGCCTCAAGCTTCGTTTTTTCATTCAAGGCAACGGAGGCTGTTAGGGCAATAACTGGAATATCAGCCGTGTTTAGATTGTCTTTTAAACGCTTTGTGGCTTCATAACCATCCATTTCTGGCATTTTGATGTCCATTAAAATCAGGGCAGGGTGATATTCTTCTGCAAATAGCAACGCATTTTGTCCATTTTCAGCACTGAGCACTTCTAAATTGACTTGTGATAAATATTCTTCAATCAAATGACGATTCGATTCGATGTCATCCACCACCAATACTTGTGCTTTTTCAAACGTGATATTGTTTAAGTCAAAATGCTTGTCTTGTTTTACATCCTGTATAACTGTTGCAATTTCCACTTTCCGTAAAGTGATTTCAAAACGACTGCCTTTGTTAGGGTTATTACTGACGGAAATCTCTCCATCCATCATTTCAACTAAACGCTTTGTGATGGCAAGCCCTAAACCAGTTCCCCCATATTTACGGGTGCTTTGCCCATCTTGTTGTCTGAATGATTCAAAAATGAGCGACTGTTGATCGGCAGGAATGCCAATGCCACTATCTTCTACAGCAAGGATTAAGTCAATACGACTGTTTTTTCTATATATTTTATTAGCACAGAGTTTAATATAACCACTGTCAGTAAATTTAACAGCATTACCAATTAAATTCAACAAAATCTGTCGTAAACGAGTTTCATCCAAGATTAATGCCAATGGTAAGGATTTATCAATTTCCATAATGAATTCCAGATTTTTTTCAGCCATTTTGAGACTGAAAATTTGCTGTAACTCAGTGAAAATAATCTGTGGATTTACTGGCTCGTACTGAATATCTAGCCGCCCCGCTTCAATCTTGGATAAGTCAAGTATATCATTAATTAAAGTCAAGAGACTTTTACCCGCCGTTTGAATGGAATTGAGATAATTCTTATGCTGCTTATTAGTCACTTTTGAGGCGAGTATATCGCTGAAACCAATCACTACATTCATAGGAGTACGGATTTCATGGCTTATATTGGCGAGAAATTCACTTTTTGACCGGTTTGCAGATTCGGCTTCTTCTTTGGCTTCTATCAAGTGTTTATTGGTGAGTACCAGTTCAGCAGTACGTTCTTCCACCAATTTTTCCAGATGTTCTTGATGTTGTTTTAATTCATTTTCTGCTCGCAGGCGTTCAGAAATAGCAGAAAGCAATGCTTTATTTTGTTCCTCCAGTTGTTTTTTTTGTTCATAAAGTTCCAGAAAAATGCGTACTTTGCCCTGCAATATCTTAGGCACGATGGGTTTATTGATAAAATCAACCGCACCTGCTTCGATCCCCTTTATTTTATAATAATCCTGATTATAGATAGCCGAGATAAAAATGATCGGCAGATGTTGCATATCTTGACGCATAATTTCAACAGTTTCAAAACCGTCCATTTCTGGCATTTGCACATCAATCAAAGCCAGAGCAATCTCGTTTTCAATAACCTTCATTAGGGCTTCTTCACCAGACATAGCCCGAATGAATTCCACATTTTTGTTCGCCAATACTTTTTCTAAAGCAACGAGGTTGGCGATTTTATCATCGACAATAAGAATTTTGGGTTTCATGCAGTTAATGGTTAATGGTTAATGGTTAATGGTTTTTCTTTGCTTTTTTTATAATGCTTGTTATCAGTTTCATTAACTCTATTGCATCATAATTGATGCTACTAAATTGTTTTTTTGATAAATATTCCGTTTTATATAAAAGCTCAAGCCAATATAATGTTTCATTACATTCTTTTTGAGCAATTGCTATTTTATGAATAAAATCTGCTTTACTTTCAGCATGTTCTGCTTCTCTCATCATCGCGCCAACAGAAGTTCCTGAACGCAAAAGTTGTTTACTTAAAACGAATTCTTTTTTCTCTTTAAGAAATTTATACAAGTTAACAATTCTAATCGCAAAATCAAAACTTTTACTTTTAACAACATTCTCTTTCATAATGGTGAATTATCAATGGTTAATTATCAATGGTTAATGGTGAATTATCAATGGTGAATTATGAATTAAATCAATCATTTAAAGAGAAACTTTAGACATTAACCATTAACCATTAACCATTAATAATTATTTATAAAGCCACACTCGCATCAGTGATAATAGTTGATTAATCTCAACGGGTTTAGTCAAATAGTCATCTGCGCCGGCGGCAATGCACTTGGCTCGATCTTCTTTCATCGCCTTGGCGGTGAGGGCGATAATGGGTAAATGCTTAAATTGAGCTTGGGCGCGAATCGCTCGCATGGTTTCGTAACCATCCATTACCGGCATCATGATATCCATCAAGACTAAATCAATAGACGGCTCACTATTCAAACTCTCTAAGGCTTTTTCACCATTATGTGCTTTATAAACATTCAAGCCATTTTTCTTGAGAACGCCTGCGAGTGCGAAGAGATTACGCATGTCATCATCAACTAGGAGGATTTTTTTATCCTTAAAAATAACCTCTTTATCGTGGAATCTAGCAATCATATCCTGTTTGTGAACCGGGAGATTTTTGACGATACGATGTAAAAACAAACTGACTTCGTCAAGTAATCGCTTGCTGTTTTCAACCTTTCGGATGACGACTGATTTCGCATGATTTTGTAGTTCATCATATTCTGAAATCGTTAGCTCTCTACCAGTATATACAATAACTGGCGGTATGGAAATATCCTCTTCTTCCAGTGATTTCAAGACGGTAAAACCGGATTCGTCTGGCAGAAGGATGTCTAACACCAAACAATCATAAGCGTTTTCTTTTAACTCTTGGATTGCCTTTTTACCCGTGTCAATCATCGTCGTTTCTATATCATGATTGCCTAATATTTCTTTAATCTCTTTCTGCTCTGTTTCAGTGACAACGACTAAAACCTTTTTAACTGCTTTATCAAGTGATGTGGTGATTTTGCTAAATGCACTTTCCAGTTGTTCTTCGTTCACTGGCTTTGTAAGAAAGCCAATTGCCCCCCTATTAAGAACGCCGGGGGGATAATCTTGTGCTGACATGACATGCACCGGAATATGGCGGAGATTGATGTTGTCTTTTAACCGGTTAAGCACATGCCAACCATCTATTTTAGGCAGCGCAATATCCAAAATGATGGCATCAGGATGATATTTGTCGGCAAATTCAAGCCCTGTTTTGCCATCAGTGCTATGTACGCATTTAAAACCTTTTTTGTGAGCAAAGCGATATAGAACAGTCGCAAAACCAATATCATCTTCGATAACCAATAGGATACGATCATTATCCTCAAGATTGTCTCGATCATCATCAATGTTAGGCGGTGCTGGTGTTTCTACCTTTTGTGAGGGCAGTAAAATGGGTACTTGTTTAGATGGCTTAGAAACCGAGTTTCTTGAAGAAACTCGGTTTCTCTCTTCGTCTTCAGAAACCGAGTTTTTTGAAAAAACTCGGTTTCTCTCGTCGTCTTCAGAAACTCGGTTTTTATCTTCGTCTTCAGAAACCGAGTTTCTTGAAGAAACTCGGTTTCTTTTCGCTGCGGCATCTAAAGGTAAATAAAGCGTAAAGGTTGAGCCTTCCTTTTCGACACTGCTTAATTGGAGTTCGCCACCCAATAATTTGGCTAATTCTCTGGAGATTGATAGCCCTAGCCCTGTACCACCATATTGACGAGAAGTCGTACCATCAGCTTGTTGGAATGCTTCAAAAATCTTCAATTGTTTCTCTTCTTGAATCCCAATCCCAGTATCAATCACAGCCATAGCGATGGCTTGCTGCGGATCCAAACCACTGCGAGATAAATCGGCTTTGGCATCAACCGGCTGGAAATCAAGCGTTATGCTACCCTTATTGGTAAATTTAAAGGCGTTGGATAGGAGATTTTTGAGTATCTGCGCCAACCTTTGCTCATCCGTTTCAATGCTGGCTGGTAAATCGGGTGCGATGTTGATATGCAAAGCTAAGTCTTTTTTGTCAGCAAGCGGCTTAAAGTTAGTCTTGAGAATACTGGTAATTTCAGCCAATGGGACGGTTTGAATATCAACTGTCATCTTGCCGGCTTCTATTTTGGATAAATCAAGTATTTCATTAATCAGGTTAAGCAAATCCTGCCCGCCATTATAAATAATCTTGGATGATTCAATTTGCTCATCAGTCAGATTCTCTTCCTCATTGTCAGCCAATTGTTGTGACAGGATAAGCATACTGTTCAAGGGAGTCCGCAATTCATGGGACATATTGGCGAGAAATTCAGACTTATAACGGCTAGAGATTTCTAATTCACGCGCCTTGGTTTCGATTTCCTGTCGAGTTTGGTCAAGTTGGCTATTCGCCAGTTGTAAATCCTCCTTTTGTTGGCGAAGTGAGGTTTCATTCATTTGTAATCTCTTGGTTTGTTCTTCAAGAACGACATTGCTGTTCTCTAATGCTGCCTGTTTACTTTTGAGTTCAATTTCATTATTTTCCAGAGCTTGAGTACGTTCTTCTAATTCCTCGTTAGTCGCCCTTAACTCTTCTTGCTGAGCGGTAAGTTCCTCAGTCTGTTGTTGGCTTTTTGTCAAAAGCGCATTCATCTTAACGCGGGATTGAGCCGAAGCAATGCTAATAGCAATGTTTTCCGTTACTGTTGCTAAAAATTGCTGAGTGTTATCAGAAAAGGGTTTGAGTGAAGCCAGTTCGATAACCGCTTTCAGGACATTTTCATAGACAATCGGGGCAACAATAATATTGCGTGGAGCCGTATAGCCTGTTCCGGAAATAATCTGGATATAGTCTTTCGGCACATCAGTCACAATGAGCATTTCTAGTTCAATGGCAGCTTGTCCCACTAAACCATCGCCAAGTTTAAAGACATTATTCAGTCCTTTGCGATGATTATACGCATAACTGGCTTTGAGTCGCAGAGCTTGGTTTTCCTCATCGTATAAATATAATGTACCCACTTGTACTCCCAAATACTTTGATACATAAGTAATGATTTTGCGAGCTAAGGCGATAACATCCAGATCGCCACGCATGGCTTCATTTAACTCAGCTTGCCCTGTTTTAAGCCAATTTTTCTGTTGGTTTTCTGCTGAAATTTCACTGAGGGTTTTGGTCATTTTTTGCAAAGCAATACCCAGTTTATCTTTTTCACTCCGTGGAGCAATATCAGCCTTATAATCACCTTCAGCAATTTTGTCTGTTTGAACAACCACATTGGCTAAAGTCTCAATCATGGTATATGTTGAACGAGCCAATTCACCCATTTCATCATTACGGGAAATCTCAATTTTCTGACTCAGATCACCTGTTGCAACGTTTCTGATTTTTTCAACGATTTGATTCAATGGAGTCACAATACTCAAAGTAATGACTATTGCCACAACGACGCTTGTTATAAAAGTCGCAATTAGCAAAATAATCATGATAGATATTGCCCATTGACTGTCTTTTTGGGCTTTCTCAAAAAAGCTATCACCTTTGTCGCTGGCAAAATCAATCATCACTTGGATTTTTTTATTCATATCCTTAACATGTTTAGCTCCTTTACCTTTAGTAATATCAGCCGCTTGGTCTTTTTCACCCAATTCCATTAAACGAATGACTTCATCCCGAATCGCTTTCCATTCAGAAAAAGCCTGTTTTGCTGTTTTAACATCACTTTTATCGCCTAAAAAACGTTGGGAAACAAGCTCAAAAGACTTATAAACTTTCTGTTCATATCTATAGACAGTGGCAGAAGCTGTTGTTATTTGTCCAACATCTTTTGCTAAGGCAACATCTTTCATAGAACGATGTATAGCAATAATATCTGCCCTAATATCACGTACAGCATTACTCACTGCCAACGGATGTTTGTACATTTGAACAATGTTTTCAGCCAAATTCTGCATTTCTATGATAGCGATAACACTTACAATTATTGTTAGAATTAACACGCTGGCAAATCCGATAGCGAGCCTAATTCCTATTTTCAAATTTTTCATTTTGTTCCTCTTTTGATGAATGATTTTCGAGTTTTTAGTTTTTTTGTAACTACTCAGGGCAACCATAAAGGATTGCCCTGATAAGAATATTGTTGTAGGGGGCAATCCTTTATGGTTGCCCTGAGTAGTTACGTTTTTTTAAAAAAAACTAAAAACTCGAAATAATGAATTAAATCAATCGTTTAAATAGAAATTGGTGCACTTTATCATTCACCATTAACCATTAACCATTAACCATTAACCATTCATTATTCACCATAGTTTTTACGATACCGCCGAATCGCCATCAAAACATCCTGTTTATCAGGTTGGGATGAGAGATAATCAATTAAATCCTCTAAATTGATAATACTGGTGACAGGGATATTGTGTGTTTGTTCAATTTCTTCAATGGCTGAAATCTCAGTTGGTCCACGCTCCTGACGATTGAACGCAATCACTATGCCGCAGAGTTGCGCTCCCGCCGCTTGGATAATAGGATTCACTTCACGTATTGCTGTTCCTGCGCTGATGACATCATCAACGAGTAAAACTCTGCCCTTTAAAGGAGAACCAACAATTGTGCCGCCTTCACCATGATCTTTAATTTCCTTGCGGTTGAAACAGTAAGGAATATCGCGATGATAATGTTCTGCTAAAGCGATTGCTGTCGTTGTGACAAGGGGAATGCCTTTGTAAGCGGGACCAAGTAAAACATCAAACTCTATCCCCAACCTTTCTATTGTCTCAGCATAAAAACGCCCTAACTTTGCAATGGATTTACCGGTGTTAAATGAACCCAGGTTAAAAAAATAGGGGCTTTGCCGTCCAGATTTTAGGGTAAAATGACCAAAATGTAAGGCATTTTGGGTAATAGCCAATTCTAAAAAATCGCGTTGATAAGGGTACATTATTACCTCTTGTTTTCTTGTTACTATTCTAAATTCCACCGATCTAAATTCCACCGATTTCATCGGTGGCTATTCATGTTTAACCCCTTCGGGGTTGAAACTAACCCCAACGGGGTGAAA
>JAOZSV010000224.1 GCA_029939505.1 Thiotrichaceae bacterium
CCCGACTTTCACTAAATATTGGGATGTGACGACTCAAGCTAGTTATTATGATACCGCTTTTGCAGGACATAATCAAACGCTATACCCCCCCGGTTTTAACCATGCTTATCCAGAGGGGCGTATTGCTTTACCCAGCGTTTCTGAAAGACATAGTCGTTTTGCTATTTCTGGATTTTATTCTGGTTTTGCAAAACATTTAGTACGTGTAGGTGCCGGTTATAACTATGATGATCTTTACAAATATATCCAACGGATGAATTTTGGCATAGAGCCTGCGATTGGAAAACCATTGCCTCCCAGTAATACTCGCTTGATTGAGTTAACCGATACACCTTATGCTTCCATGAGAGAAACGGCTCGCGAGAATGAATATATGTTCTTACAAGATACTTGGACTATAAATGCAAACTGGGTATTAACAGGCGGTGTACGTTATGACCATTATTCTGATTTTGGTACAACGATCAATCCACGTTTAGCTCTGGTCTGGCAAACTCGTCCCAATTTAACCAGCAAACTTTTATATGGTCGTGCTTTTCGAGCCCCCTCATTTTCAGAACTCTATTTAAACAGCCCGATAATGAAAGGTAATCCCAATATGCAACCGGAGATCATTCAGACTTGGGAATTGGCTTTTGACTATCGTGCGACTGAACATTTGAATCTCGCTTTGAATCTTTTCACCTATAAGATAGATGATGTGATCCGTTCCCAAGTTGAATCTCAACTGGGTACTGTCGTCAAAAATTTCACCGTGCATAATGCTGAAAGTCAGGTTGGGCGAGGGCTAGAAATAGAAGCACGTTGGAAATTAATTAAGAATTTCAGTGTGTTAGGCAATTACGCCTTCCAAAATTCTATTGATAAAAAATACAACCATGATGTAGGCAATACACCTCAACATCAGATTTATCTCCGATCCGATTGGATGCCTATCCCTAATTGGTATCTTGATACACAAATAAATTGGGTGGCAGGGCGCAAACGCCCTTATGGTGATCCAAGGGCAGAATTAGATGATTATACAATGGTAGATTTAACCATGCGCTATAAAAAGCTCAAAGGCCATTGGAATTTTGCCTTGAACATACGCAATTTATTTGACGTGAAAGCTTTTGAACCCAGCCCTGGTCCAAATAGTGGTGGTTTTATTAGTATTCCTAATGATTTACCTTTAGCAGGGCGGCACTTTTTTGCAGAGATGCGATATTCTTTTTAATTAGAAATCCGATTTTTTTTTTAAATCGGATTTCTTATACTCGAAACTGAAAATTATGCACCAATTTTTTCATAATCTTTCCATAAAACATAAGTTAAATCTTATTATCCTAACTATCACTGCTGCCGTCTCATTATTGTCTGCTAGCATTCTTGTGACTAATGAAGTGTTTTCAGTCAAGCAAAATCTCAGTTCGGATTTATTGACGCTTGCTGATGTGATGGGAATTAACGCGAGTGTCGGGTTAATTTTTGATAATCAACAAGCAGCAGAAGATAACTTAGCTTCATTAAAAGCTAAACCAAATATTATATTTGCTCATATATTTGATTTTGAAGGAAATCTATTTGCCAGCTATTACAATCCATTATCAGTTGTTGATGATCAGTTACCCACGTTTTCAAATCTTAACGATATTTTTGCTGAACATGGGATAAATAAGCTTTCACAAACTGAATCCTTTTCTTTTTTTGATAATGAACATTTAGACGTTTTTAAGCCCATTATTCATGATGGGGAAATGCTAGGTACCGTGTATATTTATTCAGATTTGGGAGAACTCAACACACGTTTGTATTGGTATGTGAGCGTTTTAGTTATACTGATACCGGTTACTTTAATACTCGCTTTTCTATTAGCTTCACAATTGCAGCGGGTTATCACAACGCCTATCAATGATTTGTTAAAAATGACGACTACTGTTTCCAAAAATAAAGACTATAGTCTCCGTGCAAAAAAATTAGCTAATGATGAAGTGGGTAGTTTGATTGACGGATTCAATGATATGCTACTCAATATTGAAAAGAGAACGGCACAATTAAAAGCTAAAGTAGAAGAGTTAACCCAAACCCGTCACGAATTAGTACAAAGCGAAAAGATGGCATCACTGGGGCGTTTAGTTGCGGGATTTGCTCATGAACTGAATACCCCTATCGGTGTCGCAGTGGGAACTGCTTCACTTTTAAGCGAGAAATCAAAATTTATTAATCAATTATTAGAGGATGAAGAAGTTGATGAAGAAGAATTAATTTCCGCTCTGGAAACGATTGATGAAGCTTCTAAATTGACGCTTTCTAACTTGAGACGGGCAGCCGGTTTAGTCAGTAGTTTTAAACGCACTGCGGTTGATCAAACTTCTGAACAAGCTAGGAAATTTACAGTCAAAGCCACGATTGAAGATGTTATTAACACCTTGCATAATAAATTTAAACGAACGTCAATTAAGATTCAACTAGAATGTCCAGAGCATTTAGAAATTTATAGTATCCCAGGCACATTAGAACAAATTGTGACTAATTTGATGATGAATAGTTTAATACACGGTTTTGAAGAAGGTAAGCATAGTGGTCACATTATGATCGCAGTGCATTTGGAAAACCAGCATTTATTGATAAACTATTTGGACACTGGCAAAGGCATAGCACCTGATGCATTGGAAAAGGTGTTTGAACCTTTTTTCACGACTCATCGTGCTCATGGGGGAAGTGGATTGGGGATGTATATCTGTTATAATTTGGTGACTAGCCAATTAAAGGGCACTATGAATTGCAAAAGTACGCCTGATAACGGTGTTAATTTTCGCATTTTGTTTCCGGTCAGCCTTGAAATAAATTGCAAGGCTGAAAGCTAAAGTTTGCTAAAGCGGACTGAGAAAACAATCAATGGGGTCAGACTCGATTGATTTGCTCACGATACTTCTTTGATTTTCTATTAAATCTTTAAAGTAATCACTACCTAATACCCAAGCTTTATTAGTTGCCATTCTTATTTCATCAAGAGTTGCTGTGATAGGTATGATTTAAAAAGTGTATGCTGCCTGTCTTTCTTCATCAGTTGTACCTAAACCATTATATAATAACTGATGTTACGCACTATGTTTCCAAGATGTTTAAGAAATCCGATTGTTCTGAATCAGAATTTCTAAGTAAGCGGCGAAACGATGTTTAAGAAATCCTTTAAAAAAATCGGATTTCTAAGATCGAATAGAATCGCTTTGCGTAACATCAGATAATAAATGGGGCACAACTAAACGATCTTGGTTATCGTAGGTGGCATTTGGCACCTCATTGACATGGGTACGATTACCATTATCATCATAACGATATTTCGTCACTGAACCATCGACTTCTACCGAAACTAAACGACTGGTGAGATCGTATTCATAATGGTAAGTCGTCGTAACCCCTTTGATAATTTCTGTTTTATCAGTAATATGCCCCATCGCGGCTGTATTCAACATGATAAAGGGGATTACCCTCATAACTCGCTGTTTCAGCTTGCAATTCACCAAACGGATTATATGTCAACTCAGTGCTGACTTTACCCAACGTCGTGCCTTTAAATTGGCCGTTATTCGGGGCGCGAGTGAAATAAACTGTTCAACGCGGAGCGTCGATGAATGCATTCCCAAGCTGGAGCTTGGGAACAGTGCGCCTGCAAAGGCACTTTATCAACACAGTGAAAGTTCGTGTAGGAGTTAGCCATAAACTTCGTAGCTGAAAGTAACTGCGTCATCGTGAGGTGGGGTGGTTTCGATTCGAGGTTCAAGTTGGTAAAAAAACTTGAACCTCGAATTGAGTTACTCAAACCTCGAAAGCAACTGGAAGCGAACAATCAGTCCGTAGGATGACGAACTTGATTTCGAGGCTAAAGTTTTTCTTCAAAAAAACTTTAGCCTCGAAAGGAACGAAGTGGAACCCCACATTTTATCGGATTTCTGAGTGATGTAGGGTGTCTTGAGATTCTTCTTGTAATGCACCATTCTCGTATTTGCTCAGAGTTGTTTCCTGCCAACCGAGCAAGGTACTGACTTCTTTACGCTTCGCATATATGATGTTGGTGATGACTGGTTAACCATTCCATCAAACCCAAATGAACTAAAGTTTCAGACGAGATACCACGTACTTGTGCTTCTTTTTCAACTTGGGCATAAAGTTCGGGAGCTAATGTGATACGTTGCGGTTCTAAATCGCTGATTGGATTATTACCGCAATAAAATGTCTGCAAATTCGTAAAGGTGCGTAGCTGTTCTAAATCGCTGATTTGATTATAACGGCAATCCAATGTCTGCAAGTTCGTCAAGGCGCGTAGCGGTTTTAAATCGCTGATTTGATTATTCCAGCAATGCAATGTCTGCAAATTCGTCAAGGCGCGTAGCGGTTCTAAATCGCTGATTTTATTTGAATTGCAATCCAATTTCTGCAAATTCGTCAAGGCGCGTAGCGGTTCTAAATCGCTGAGTTGATTTGAACTGCAATAAAATCCCTGCAAATTCGTCAAGGCGCGTAGCGGTTCTAAATCGCTGATTTTATTTGAATGGCAATCCAATGTCTGCAGCTTCGTCAAGGCGCGTAGCGGTTTTAAATCGCTGATTTGATTAGAACCGCAACTCAAGTGCTGCAAATTCGTCAAGGCGCGTAGCGGTTTTAAATCGCGGATTTGATTTTCATAGCAATCCAATGTCTGCAAATTAACGATTTTTTCTAAATCGCTACCAGTGGGTTCACCATCAATATCAATAGCTTTCTTGAAAACCTTTTGCCAATTCTCATCCAATTG
This sequence comes from Thiotrichaceae bacterium, assembly GCA_029939505.1. Lineage (GTDB taxonomy): Bacteria > Pseudomonadota > Gammaproteobacteria > Beggiatoales > Beggiatoaceae > QNES01. The sequence continues at coordinate 4,778 of JAOZSV010000224.1, forward strand.
ATTCCACCATTTTCTATTGTCTACTTTTTCCATCTATGCATCCTCAAAGTATTTAGCAAGCGTAGGGTAAATGTATATTTTATGTAATTTTGGCAGGGCATCCAAAACCTCTTCTAATTGGATATTAAGCAATTGCGCCCAATCCGCAAAACGTTGGTTAAATTCCAGAAATTGGGCATAATGGGTTTGCGTTACCGATTCAACTTGTTGCAAACGTTCTAATTGTTACCCTAATTTTGCTACTTCACCAAACTGTTTTTTTGTAATGGCTTGATTTAATTGTTTTTCTGTTGATTGCACGATATTTTTAATTTCGCGCACCTCAATGATTAAACCATCGCGTTGCAACGCAGCTAAGGTATTTTCAAAACGAGGCTCTTTGCGAAGTTGCTCATGCAAGAAAAATAAGAGGGCGTTGCCGAGCAATTCCTTAAATTGTAAAAAAGCCTTCACCCGTTCATCCAAGGTTTGATGAGCCAGGTAGGGTTGGACAAACGTGTTTTTCCTCGTTCCCAAACGCCGTTTGGGAACAAGAACAGAGTTTGTGAACAAGAATAAAGTATTGAACTCTGTATCTTTTTTCATCTGATGTTAATAAGATTGTAAACAAGATATGGCATTGACTTATGTTTACCAATAATACCATTTGAATCCAATAAAACTCTGTGCTGATTTTTCATTAGAAAATTCGGCATAAAATGCGTATTGATCCGTCAATTGATATTGTATTTTTCCTCCCCAAACATCAGTAAATTGATTGTAACTTATTGATTCTGCTCCTAAATAAAACAAAGCTCGTGTTTTTCCCCAATCAAATCTCAAACCGAAATGGGGACGTAATCGGGCATAAGGGAATAATGTATGTGCCGATATATCAGTCATCCCATAACCGGTTATATTTTTATTCCATTTCCACGCATAGCCTGCCCCAAAACTCATAACGCCATCATAAAAGTCTTTTCCGTCTTTTTCAAGACGATCAGCACCAATACGTAATTTCCAAGACCACTCATTCTCATCTTCTAGCTCAATCGGTAAAGTATTCAGATTAAGCACACGTATTAAATCTAATTGTTCGAAAAAGAATTTATGTTCATCCTCCAAAAGGCCAACAGTCAGATCAAAAACAATAAGCTCATCTCCTTCTAAGCTATTTAATCCAATTAATTCCTTTTTAAAGGGCGACCAATTCAACCGTAAGAGAGAATCATTGCCCATCTTGATCCCAAATTCGCTATGGGGGGAACCATCGGCTGGTGAGGGCAAATCTGAAATTTGAATTGAGGGTATTGAACGCGCTGGCAGTTGCAAACGCGCTAATAAAATCTGTTTTTTAATTTCTTCTTGTTTTTTAACTTCTTCTTGATGACGATTTGATTCAGGTTTTTCAGCCAGAATTTTATAATCATAATAAGCCAGTAAATTGTCTAAAATTAAAATTTTTCGATCAACTGAAATTTTTTCCAAATCATCACTGAAATGAATGCCCTTCCGAATAATCGCATTGAAAATTTCAAGTTCTTCTGTTGTTAACAAATTCAGTTTATGATAGAGTTTTCTTTGACTTGATGGAATAAAACGTACCGATTGAATTAATTTTTTTCCAATTGATTCATGCCTCACTTTATCAATCTCATTTAAACGATGAAATAATTCGACTGGAACGTACCACAATAAGACATTTCCCAATAATTCTTCATCTAGGACTAATTCCAACAATTCCGCAAGACGATAAGCACAATTTTTGTCTAAAAAATAATAGGCAAATTTATGACCAACGATTTCCCAAATATGGAAAACCAATAACAGACGTGCTTCATCGGACAATCTCAACTTATATTCCCAAATATCACGCTGTTCAGTATGTGAATAAACCATATCCTGCGTATAAAAATACTTGTCAGAAAAGCCTGCTTCATAGCCTCCCCCAATTCCTTTTACAATATAAAGCAATACATTTTCATTTTCTGGCACTAACGCGCCATAATTCAGTGTCGAGTCAAACAAACCAAATTGATCATCGGTAGAGTCTGTGTTGAGTTTAAGAAGGGCATGTCCAAAAGTTGATGCTGGATTACCCAAATAACCACTGACTAAAAGTAGGCTAATTGATTTGACCGTATCAAATAAAGCCCAATTTTCTAATTTCTGACATTTCGGTTCTCTGATATTATAATTGGGCAAAGGTAATTGCTGAGAAAGCCAAAAATAACGTGCAGGAAACCGACAACGTGCGTGTTCATCGTTGTTTCCATCATAAGGCGCAAAATAGGCGTTGATCGTAGCTGATAATTCAGCAATCGGATCATTTTTACCATTTGGGGAAAGAAAAAAGTTTTCAGTCAAAACAACACTATGTCTATTATTATGTTCATAGTGAAGCAATTTCAGCCATGTTGGATGATTGGCCATATCAAGTTGTTCAGCTTGATTGAGAATTTCTTTCGCAGAGGATGCTTGGGTGGGGAGGCAAAAAAATAAAAAAAAGGTAATGGTGCAGAAAAATATTAATGCTTTTATTATAGACACATTTAACAAAAATAATTGAACATAATACTCGACTATCAAGTTTTTGATGTTGTTTAGCTTTACAAGGACCTATCCCACTATTCAAAAATGCTGAATAATGAATAAAAATAGTTGGGTTTTTGAGCGCGAGATTTAAGAAATCCGATTTTTGAAAAAAATCGGATTTCTTAAACATCGTTTCGCCGCTTAAACATCGCCGCTTAGAAATCCGATTTTTGAAAAAATCGGATTTCTTAAACCTCTTGGAAACATAGTGCGTAACATCAGTACTTAAATATATCACTTTCGAGGCTAAAGTTTTTTTAAAGAAAAAACTTTAGCCTTGAAGTTACTACTCAGGGCAACCACAAGGGATTGCCCCTACCTCAGAATATTTTCGTCACTCGACATAAGAATATTTCAGCCTAAAGTTTTTTGAAG
>JAOZSV010000225.1:0-3609 GCA_029939505.1 Thiotrichaceae bacterium
GGTTTAAGAAATCCGATTTTTGAAAAAAAAATCGGATTTCTAAGCGGCGAAACGATGTTTAAGAAATCCGATTTTTGAAAAAAAAATCGGATTTCTAATTTTGCAAGAAGCTCTAAGTATTTAAGATTGATTAATAACAGTACAAAAAAAAGCTTTTTCTCCCACTAAAGGAACAACTTTTCTCGTGATCAACTGATAGGGCTTATTCGCTTTTCGACAAACAGAAATAGCGATTTTGTGATGTGGAGTCGGTTTTAATAACCAAAATTGCCACTCTTCTGGATCTTCGTGTAATTCTGGTTCAAAAGAAATCTGTAAGGGCTTATTTTCAGAAATATGGAAAGTGAATTGTTCTAGGGGTAACGATAATCCCATACCACGCGCTTTGATATAGGATTCTTTCAATGTCCAATAATCAAAAAAGCGATCTCGTCTCTCTTTCTCAGGTATGGCATATAAATCTTTCACTTCTTTTTTTGAAAAAAATCGGTTTGCAATATCTATTGTTGCTCCATTTCGTTCCTTATGTTCAACGTCTATCCCAATATCTTGTTTTAAAATCACGCCACAAACAATCAGATCATTCGTATGGGAAAGGTTAAAGCGAAGTGAGGGCATTCCTTCTTTTGCCACAATCTCAGGACGACCATATTTATTTTTAGAAAAACGCAAATGATGAGGCGAAATTTGAGTATAGCGAGATAACGTTGTACGGATTAATGCGCGAGTAATGAGATATTGGTGCCGATGCTTGGGAAATCGAAACCGTTTCTGTTGTGCGACTTCTTCTGGACTCATCTGTTTTTCATAAGCCGAAAGCAGTTCGCTCTCCTGTATTTCATTAGGAAAAGCAAGCCATAAATGAATTTCATCTGAATTAATTATGAATGGTGAATTATGAATGGTGAATTTCTCCAATTGTTTGTTAATGGTGAATGGTTAATGGTGAATTATGAATGAATTGAATCATTAACCATTAACCATTAACCATTAACCATTAATCATTTAATGCCTGACTATAAGCATCATCAGAAATCTTATTCCACGCAGCATTATCTGCCTGAAACTTTTTATAAGCCTCATATACTTGTTTGAAAGAAGCATCTTCAGCCGCTTTCTCATCTAAGGTTTCAACCGTTAAACGTTTAAGCTCTTTAAGCACTTGAGGCGGAAACGCTAATACCTTGACATGGTGCTTTTCCTTGAGTTCTTGTAACGCTTTGATATTCAACGCTTCAAATTCGGCATAGATTTTTTGATTCATCGCCTGTGTAGCCACTTCGACGATTTTTTGCAAGTCTTCAGGCAATTCTGCCCATGCTTCACTATTAACAATTAATTCCAATGTGGAACCCGGTTCATGCCAGCCCGGATAATAATAATATTGAGCGGCTCGGTATAAACCCAAGCGTTTATCGTGAAAAGGTCCTGCCCATTCAGTCGCATCAATATTACCCCGTTCAAGGGCAGTATAAAGTTCACCACCGGCTAAAAGTATGGGTGTTCCCCCTGCTTTTGCCAACACTTTACCGCCCAAGCCCGGAATACGCATTTTCAAACCTTTTAAATCATCAACGCTTTCGATTTTCTTATTAAACCAGCCCCCCATTTGTACACCTGAATTGCCGGCGGGAAAGGGGATGAGATGAAAAGGTTTATAAAGTGCGCGCCACAATTCTAAGCCACCAGCATAATAAAGCCAGGCATTCATCCCCTTCGCCGTCATACCGAATGGCACAGAAGTCATAAACTGCGCTGCGGGTACTTTTCCTGCCCAGTAATAGGCGGCACCATGTCCCATTTCTACAGTGCCTTGTGAAACAGCATCAAAAGTTTGTAAAGGCGGAACTAATTGTCCCCCGGCATACACTTGTATTTTGAGTCGTCCCCCACTCATCATTTCAATTTCTTTCGCCAAATTTTCCACGCCAATCTGAAAAATGGGTAAATTAGGAGGCCAAGTCGTCACCATTTTCCAGTTGAACGTTTTGATGGGGGGAGCGGAGGTTGTAGAAGTGGTGGTTTCTGGCGTTTTGTGATATTGCAATTTGTAGCCAATGACAAAGGCAAGACAGCAAAACAATAACCATAAGAGTGTCGCGGTTTTTTTCATATCCAAATCGTATAGTTGGGTTATTAAAATAAAAAAAAACCAAGCCTCTTCTTCAAGAAACTTGGTTTTTTAAATCCATTAACATGAAAAACCTCCGAGGTTTCCAAAACCTCGGAGGTTTAGTTTAGTGAAAAAACCTCCAAGGTTTCTAAAACCTCGGAGGTTTAGTTTAGTGAAAAAACCTCCGAGGTTTCCAAAACCTCGGAGGTTTAGTTTAGTGAAAAAACCTCCAAGGTTTCTAAAACCTCGGAGGTTTAAACCCTTAAAATTACTTTTCGCCCATGAAAGCACCAAACAAGTGCAACAGGCTTAAAAACAGATTATAAATGCTCACATACAGCGTCACTGTCGCCATGATGTAATTGGTTTCACGCCCATGTATCATATCGCTGGTTTGATAAAGGATTAAACCAGACATTAACAATACAAACATCCCTGACACAGCTAAAGACAAGCCAGGCAAGTTAAAAACAATTGCGCCGATACCCGCCAAAAATGCCACTAAAATGCCGACAAACAGGAATCCACCTATAAAGCTGAAATCCTTACGACTGGCTAAAGCATAACCCGATAAACCTAAAAAGATGGTCGCCGTTGAACCAAAAGCCATCATAACTAACATCGCACCATTACTGAACATGGTCAAATACGCGCTGATGATGGGACCCAAAGTCAATCCCATAAATCCTGTCAGGGCGAAAATAGCCGCCAGTCCCCAAATACTATTTTTTAGTAAGTGGGTTACAAACAGTAGCCCAATATAGCCGCCTAAAACAATTAACCAGTGCATGGGTGGCATGTTCGTTTTCATCGCAACGCCCGCCATCACAGCAGTAAACAACAGAGTCATCGACAACAACGTATAAGTGTTGCGAATCATCTTGTTCGCTTCAGCAGTTGATAATGGCGCGTCCTCCTCAAAAACCTCTGAGTTGCCAAACGCAACTTGTGCATTTTGACTACCTAGATTGGTATTGCCCATCGCCCCGTTTTTATTCACGTTGTTAAATAAGCTCATAAAAGCACCTTTTTTGCATAGAAAATGAAATCATTATTAAGTACTGAAGCGCAAGTTATCGGATATTATGGAGTCCATTCGAGGTTTGAGTTTTTTTTTCAAAAAAACTCAAACCTCGAATCCTTCAGATTTGGCACTCGGTCATTTGGTCACGTCCAAATCTAAAGGTTTGGACTCCAAAAAGTGCTAAAACTTATGCTTCACTACTTAGTAATTCAGATAAACCTATTACTTCTTTATAGGAACAATTCTTTAAATAACAAGGGTAAATTTTCTCTATTATGACATAAAATCAGATAAATTGTGCATTATTAATTTTAAACTGACTTTGAAGATGAATTAAAAAGGCTGTATAATTATTAAGAATGTTTAGAAACGATTAAAATTTAATTTGTTAATATTTTAATCAATAATTTAAACCCATCAGGATTTTTGAACAGGATTTTGGATAAAAAATGCTTACACAGAAAAGAGAATC
>JAOZSV010000225.1:3709-7697 GCA_029939505.1 Thiotrichaceae bacterium
TGTTTTTCTTCAAACCTCAGAGGTTTTGAAAACCTCTGAGGTTTTTAAGTGATAATAAACCTTTTTCAAGAGAATCTGTTTTTCTTCAAACCTCAGAGGTTTTGAAAACCTCTGAGGTTTTTAAGTGATAACTGAAATAGAATTTTCTAACCCAATCAAAAAAAAATGATGTCCAAACGAATACCTAAAAAAACGAAAAAACAGAAACAAGTCATTACAAAGTCTTCAACGCCTGCTTCAGTTTCAAAAGCAGAAGCAGAGAATCAACGGGGCATTGTTTTTGCCCAAAAAGACGAATTGACAAAAGCAGCCACCTGTTTTGAAAGGGCAATTCGGTTTCTCCCCAATTATGCGGATGCACATAATCATTTAGGCATTGTGTTAGCGCGTCAAGACAAACTGGACAAAGCGGCTAAACATTACCAACGTGCTATCGACATAAAACCCAATGATGCCGTCGCCTATTACAATTTCGGCATTATCCACCAAAAACAAGGCAAGTTGGAAAAGGCGGCTGAAATATTTCAACAAGCAATCGCCCTAAACGCCAATTACCCAGAAATGCACCTCAACTTGGCGAATGTCTTCAAAGAGCAAGACGAATTAGAGAAAGCCATTGATTGTTGCCAACGCGCTTTAAGTTTAAATCCCAATTATGTTGATGCACATAACAATCTGGGCGAGATACTTAGAGAACAAAAACAGCTGATTGAAGCAGGAAACCATTTGCAACAAGCGATTGCTTTAAACCCCAAATTTGGTTTAGCCTATTACAATCTTGGCAGGGTGCGTGAAGAGCAGGGACAAACTGATCACGCGCTGGCTTGTTGGAAACGCGCCTTGGAATTGATGAAACCCGACGACGCCAAATCTTATTTCAAAGTCGGTTATATGCTTAAAGAACAGGGCAAATTGACAGAAGCGATTGCCTATTACCAAGAAGCTTTGGCAATGGAACCTGACTTGAGCGAAGCACACGCAGAACTGGGAAATACTTTTAGAGATAAAGGGTTGATTAATGAAGCAATAGAACATTTCAGACGACTCTTGGAGATAAAACCCACTGCCAACGCTCAGGCTGCCCTTTTGGGTACCCTTAATTATTCCCCTAATGATGATCAGGCTGCGATATTTTCAGAACATAAACGGTTCAATGAACAATATGCTATACCCCTAGCTGCTTCCATTAAACCGCATCTTAATGATCGCAATCCACAACGACGCTTAAAGATTGGATATGTTTCTCCCGATTTTCGCAGACATTCAGTGGCTAAATTTATCGAACCTGTATTAGCACATCACGATCATGAACAGTATGAGATTTTTTGTTACTACAATCACGCGAAAACAGACGATGTAACCCAACGTTTACAAGAATACGCTGACAACTGGTTTAATTGTGTTGATATGCGATCAGATGAAAAGTTAGCAGACAGAATTAGACAAGATAAAATTGATATTTTGATTGATTTGGCTGGACATACGACGGGAAATCGGTTACTCGTTTTTGCAAAGAAACCTGCACCCATACAAGTCAGCTATCTCGGTTATCCCAACACGACAGGACTCACGGCTATTGATTATCGGATAACCGACGCTTATCGTGATCCCCAAGAAACGAGCGAACCATTTTCATCAGAAAGTTTAGTCAGAATACCTGGTTATTATTGTTATAATCCCACAGAGAATTCGCCACCTGTTAACGAATGCCTTGTATTCAAAACGGCTATATTACCTTTACCTCATTTAATAATTATGCCAAAATGAATCCAACAGTTTTGGCACATTGGGCGGAAGTACTCAACACGATAGCCGACTCGAAACTGCTGATTAAAACAAAAACGTTATCTGATGAAGCGACAAAAGAAGCATTAAAGGAACAATTTGCACAATTAGGAATCGCACCAGAGCGACTCATATTAGAAGGCTGGGATTCTTTCACGAACTATTTAAAACGCTATCACCAAACCGATATTGGACTTGATCCTTACCCTTATAATGGTGGCACAATGACTTGTGAAGCATTATGGATGGGTATTCCTGTGGTGACATTAGTCGGAAAAACACACGCCTCGCGAATGGGATTAAGTATTTTATCCACTATTGGTTTAAGCGAACTTATCGCCTATACCCCTGAAGAATATGTGGATATTTGTGTTAAACTCGCCAATGATACTGACTATTTGCAAAAATTACGGGCAGGAATGCGTGAGCGGATGCAAGCCTCTCCCTTAATGGATGGTGCAGGATTGACTCACCAGTTTGAAATGGCATATCGGAAAATGTGGGATAAATGGTGCGCTATTGAGACGAAGTTCATTAACCATTAACCATTACTATACAATGATTCCAAAACGAGTTCAAACAATTGTTAACAACATTGCCAAAGAATGTCACCGGCGGTTTGGTGATAAAGTCACTCTTATTTGGTTTGGCTCCTGGATAAAAGGGAATGCTTATCAACAATCAGATATTGATTTAGCGATAGAATACCATGAGAAGTTGAATAAAACCGAAATGGTTTCTTTTAGAAATTGGTTAGATGACTTGCCAACTCTTTATAGTATTGATTTAGTTGAAATAAATCAAGCAAATCAATTATTAAAAGCAGAAATTAAGCAATATGGAAAAAAACTTATGAGTAGTCAACCGAAATTACAGAGTTTTATAAAGTCGATTGCAAATCTCAAATCAATCTTAGCAGAAGCAAAAACGCCGATTGTACGTGATGCTGCGATTAAACGCTATGAACTTTGTTATGAATTAGCTTGGAAATCTGTCCAAGAAGCCCTGAGAAAGCAAGGATTAGAGATTTGTCGTTCTCCAAAAATCTGTTTTAAACAAGCATTCAAACAAGGTTGGATTGAAGAAGAAGAAACTTATGCAGAACTGGTACAAAACCGTAATCTGACAACACATACTTATAATGAAGATTTAGCTGAAGAAATCTATAACCAACTTGGCGAATATTTATCTTTATTTGAATCTTTGTTAATCAATTTGGAATAAAAATCCGATTTTTTTGTTCTGAATCAGAATTTCTAAACTTTTTAGAAACCGAGTTTTTTCAAAAAACTCTTAGGTACTTAGAAATCCGATTTTTTTTAAAATCGGATTTCTCGTCATTAAAGATGTAACTGATAACTGATGAGGAAATAACTATGACTGAAGTCATTCCGCTAAAATATGGCGCCATGTTTAAACGTGTTTTCAGTCAGCCTGACATTTTTAATCAATTTGCTAAAGATGTGCTAGGCATTGACTTGAATGTCAGCAAAGTGCATACGGAATATGAGTATCCAGAACCGATCGGTTTTGTACGCAGTCGCTATGATCTCTTTGCAGAAGATACAGAAAAGCGAATTATTGTTGAAATTCAACATGTTAAAGAAGACGATTTCTTTGACCGTTTTCTTTATTATCACCTGATCAGCTTGGCGGAACAGGTAGGCGGTTTCGAGGAATACGATTTTAAGCGCACGGTTTACACCATCGTCGTGTTAACCAGTGTCCCGCGTGATGGTAGCGTCAATTTCAGTTGCGCGATTAGCGATATGAATCCAGTGGACGAATGGGGAAACAAAGTGCCTGTTTATCCCCATCGCCTTGTCTTTCTTTCCCCACGCAATGTGAATGAAAATACCCCGTCTGCGGTACGCAAATGGCTTGACTTTATTGACGATTCATTAGATGGAAAGATAGAAGAAAGCCGCTATAGCGAAAAGCTATTTCAAGGGATGATCGAAGACATTCGTAAACGGACAATTGACCCCGCCCTCTTGGAAAAGATTAAAGATGAAGCGGCTTGGGAAAAGGCGAAAGCCCGTTTTGCAGTAGAGGGATGGATGGATGGTCAGAAAATTGGACGGGATGAAGGACTGAAAGAAGGATGGGAAAAAGGACTGGAGAAAGGAGTGGAGAAAGGACTGGAAAAAGGACTGGAGAAAGGACGGAATGAGGCATTGGCTCAACAACGTCAAACGATCAT
>JAOZSV010000059.1 GCA_029939505.1 Thiotrichaceae bacterium
GAGTGATATTCTGAAATTCATCCAATATGACTAAAAATCGTATGTCAAATAGGGCAGCAAAGCGATGGGGGGCAGTGTTAGCAATATCCCACATCGAATCATATAGTTTCATTTCTTGGTATTCCAGTAATGTATCTACATCGTCAACCAAGCATTGATTTGAATTAGCCACCCAATATTCTCTAATTTTACTTAAAGATAATGGTTGCTTGATCAACTTTTCATTTCTTTCGAGAAAAGAAATATACTGTGAAACAAAATGACAATAATACTTGATCGCAAAATCGGGATACCAAATTTTATTTTCCGCAATGTCAAAAAAGAATGGAATCACTCCCCGCTTGGGATCACTCCAAAGTTGGTTAAAAATGCGTTGTATAAAAACCGTTTTACCACTTTTACGACGAGCGAGGATAACCCGCGATTTAGACATTCTATCGGGTATCAAAGAAAGCCACTTATTAATTCGAGTAAATTCGGTTTTCCTGCCAACGAATAAATCTGGATTACCGATTTTTTCGGTTAAGGGATATTCCATGTTGTTTTTCCTTGAGTAGTAGGGTAGGGTGGGTAGAGAAACGAAACCCACCGCAACCATTCAATATTAATAAACGAGTTTAGAATTCGAGGCGAAAGTTTTTTCTTTAAAAAAACTTTCGCCTCGAACCGATTTTTGGAAAAAATCGGATTTCTTAAACATCATACGTTTCGAGCTTAGAAATCCGATTTTTGAAAAAATCGCTTAAACCTCGTGTGTTCAGAGTTTTGCAAGAGCCTCATTAATAATTGTCGTTTTTGATAATTTGAAAAAAGCGCGTCAGTTGGAATTTTACTTCTAACGCAATTTAGCATAAACTATTAAAACGTATTCTCATTTTTACGGAAAATGGAGTTCGATGAAGATGGTTTTATCCGTTTATTTCAATTACTGCACTAAAATGGATTATTACCATCATTCGTTGTACTCTTCTTACTTCTTAAACATTAGGACAACTCATTATGTGGTTAATTATGACACTCTTTATAATGACAATTTTACTGTCATTACTATCACTACCCGCTCACGCCAGTGAGCGCCCTAGCAATCTTGCAGAAGGGATTAATCCTGGCACCCTTGAGGTGTTGCAAATCGGGGGTGAAAAACCCGATAAAAAACTGGAAATGCCGCTCCAGCATACTGATGTCAAGATCGAAGTATCTGGCTTTGTCGCCAGTACCACTGTGACGCAGCGTTATCAGAACCCTTTTGAAAAGCCAATTGAGGCTATCTATACTTTTCCACTACCCAATGACGCGGCGGTGGATGATATGCAGATGACAATTGGTCAGCAGACTATCAAAGGGCTTATCAAGCGTAAAAAGGAGGCTCGCGAGATTTATGAGCGGGCGCGGGAAAGGGGACAAAGGGCTTCATTATTGGAGCAAGAACGCCCTAACATCTTTACCCAATCCGTCGCTAATATTATGCCAGGCGATAATATTGTCATTACCATTCGCTATGTCAACATCCTGCGTTATACAGAAGGCAACTATGAATTGGTATTCCCGATGGTAGTGGGACCCCGATATATCCCTGGTAATACCGCAACAGGGCATAGTGGCACAGGTTGGGCACCAGATACTGATGTTGTTCCCGATGCCTCTCGTATCACACCGCCCGTACTCAAGCCAGGTGAGCGCACTGGACACGATATTAGTTTATCCGTCAAATTGGATGCAGGTGTACCCATTCAACATATCCAATCGATTTCTCATGTCATTGGTATTCAACATATCAATCCCCATGAGAAAACCATCAACATTCACCGTGCAGATACCTTGCCTAATAAAGATTTTGTACTACGCTATCAAGTCGCTGGTAAAGCACCCGAAATGGCAATGATTACTCACCATGATGAGCGCGGCGGTTTTTTCACCTTAATTATTCAACCTCAACAGACAGTCACTGATGCTCAAGTGATTCCCCGTGAGCTGATTTTTATTGTTGACACATCAGGCTCAATGAGTGGTTTTCCAATTGAGAAGTCCAAAGAAGCGATGCGTCGTCTCATAAAAGGGATGCGCTCCACAGATACCTTTAACGTGATACGCTTTGCTGGTGATACAGGTACGCTCTGGAAAAAACCGCAACCACATACACAAACTAACGTCGATAAAGCTTTACACTATGTGGAAGGCTTCCGAGGCATGGGCGGCACAGAAATGCGTAAAGGTATCATAGAGGCACTTGCGCAACCTGCTGCTAAAGGTTATTTACGCATTGCATTCTTACTGACTGACGGTTATATCGGTGATGAGTTCCGTATCTTTCAATCAATTGAAAAAGAAAGACGGGGTGCGAGAGTGTTCAGCTTAGGCGTAGGCTCATCTATCAACCGTTATTTGTTGGACAGAATTGCTGAAATTGGTCGAGGCGAGGCATTTTATGTCCGTCAAGATGAAAATAGCCAAAAAGTCATCAACAAGTTTTTCCAACGAGTTGATCGCCCTGCCCTCGCGCATATTGAAATTGACTGGGGCAATCTTGATGTCACAGAATTATCTCCTGCCAAAGTGCCTGATTTATGGGCAGGGCAACCAATTCGTATTCATGGACGCTATACCCAGGGCGGTGAAGAGAACATTGTTGTACGTGGTCAATTGGTTAATAAGCCCTATCAACAAAAATTGCGTGTCAAACTCCCCAAAAACGAGCCAGATCATGAAGCGATGGCAACAGTTTGGGCGCGAGAAAAGGTACATCAATTGATGAACCAAATGGTACGCGATGGGCAAACCAAAGAATTGATTGAAAAAGTCACCCAATTGGGCTTAACTTTCCGATTAATGACACAATGGACAAGTTTTGTCGCTGTCGAAGAAAAAGTCGTCAATGTTGACGGTAAACCAGAAACAATCGTTCAACCCGTCGAAATACCAGAAGGGGTTTCTTATGAAGGCGTATTTGGCGAGCAACCAATGGCGATGGGTGCTATGAGATCGCGTGGTTTTGCTGCAAAAGGTTTGAACTTACAATCGGCACCAGCACAACGTTCAATTAGTAGGGGAGCACCAATGAAAATCGCACCCAGTATGGACTACTCTGTTACCTCTATGGAAGAATCACTTAAAGAAGAAAGCGATGAACTACTAGTAGAATCTGTTGCCTCTATGGAAGAATCATTTCAAGAAGGCGACATTGGACTACTAGCTCTAGATGATGATGATCTAGATATAGATGATGAACTAAAACTAGATCTAGATGATCTAGATGATGAAGCAGCAGGCATGGCACCACCTCCAGCACCTTCAACGACATCTTCATCCCAAGAAAGGGAGGAGAGTAAAGAGACTAAAAAGAAAGTATTAGGTACCATGCAAACCATCACTTTTGAGTCAGGTAAAGCAAACTTGACTGATCAAGCCAAACGTCTCTTAAAGAAACTCGCTGCGCAGATTTGTCAGGAGATTGCCCAGATTAAAGCCATTATGATTACTGGTCACACTGATGACAGCCAAGTTGATGATTTTAAAGAGAAATTATCGCTTGAACGCGCAACTGTCGTCGCGGATTATTTGATTAAACATTGCCCTGCCCTCACTGATGAGAAATTAGTGATAAAAGGTCAAGCGGCTCGTCAACCAGTCGCCAGTAATAATACTGAAACTGGACGTACTGCGAATCGTCGCGTGGAAATATTGATTAAGAACTGATGTGACGCAAAGCGATTCTATTCAAGCTTAGAAATCCGATTTTTTTCAAAAAATCGGATTTCTTGTTTTTTCAAAAATCGGATTTCTTAAACCTCGTGTGTTTCTTCGAGCTTAGAAATCCGATTTTTTTCAAAAATCGGATTTCTTGTTTTTTCAAAAATCGGATTTCTTAAACCTTGTGTGTTTCTTCGAGCTTAGAAATCCGATTTTTTTCAAAAATCGGATTTCTTAAACCTCGTGTGTTCAGAGTTTTGCAAGAACCTCACTAGAAACTTGTTTTTTTTTTCAATATAAATTATAATACTTATGTGGAACTATTTATATACTAAGGAATGAGGAATTAATCACTTCCAAAACGGCTAGTTAAAACCTGGCAGGTTTAGTGACGAGGTTTAAGTTTTTTTGAAGAAAAAACCTCGTCGTGTATTATTAAATCCTCATTCCTAACCCGTTCTACTTCTACTGCAATAGAGTTCGATTGCAAAAAGCGTAATCATTAAAACGAGAGGATATGAAAAATATGAAATTATTTAAGCCGTTTCTGACGGCACTTTTGTTTGTTGTAATGGGGTTTGCCCAAGCGGAACTGGTTATTGATTTTAATGATAGCAGTGGCTTTGGTACCGCGATGGACTTGGTGCAAATCAACAATATCCGTGTTGATACGAGAACTGAAATTGTGAACCCTTTTGACGGAACGTCACAATTTCATGTTATCACGATGTATTATGATGTACCTTTCCGTTTTGAACAGGCTGCTATGCATTTAGTGCCTGATATGAGCGGCGCCGCACCGCAAACTGCTGAACGGAACTGTGCACAATTGACGGTATTTGTGACTAACGCGATGAACGGTGATCCGATAACGGATGCCACTGCCACAGTGGGTGGCATATCAAAGCATACAGGTGTTTCTGGTGCGATATTTGATGGATTGCCAACAGGCCTCTCTTCAGTGCAGGTTACTCATCAAGATTTCGTCGCAGACTCAAAAACAGTCAATCTGGCCTGTGGCAATAATGATACTGTTTCTCTCTCTTTAAGTCCAAGTGTCGGTGAAGATGCCTTGCAGGCTAACGATATGCGTCTTATTTTGACTTGGGGTGAACAACCTGTCGATTTAGACGCTCATTTGACATGCCCAGTTCCTGGCTTGCCAGCAGGTTTTACAAACGAAGAGGGTCGCGATCATGTCTATTGGCCTCCTGAACTCCGATCTGGCTGTGATGGCATGGTTAATCTGGATGTAGATGACACGAGTTCATTCGGACCAGAAACCATTACCATTGTTCCAAATCCGGCAACTGGTCGTCTCAATGAAGGTATTTATCGCTATAGTGTTTACCAATATCAAGGACTTGGCACGCTTGCTGATTCTGCTTCAGTCTCGTTGATTGTTGGAAATTATCCGACACGCACATTTTATCCGCCACTTCTATGTCAGGGAAATTTGGCCTCATCGGGTGGTATGGCAGAGGCTGTGGAATTGGGCAATATTTGGAAAGTGCTTGAACTCCATGTTGATGCGGCAGGAATCGTCAGTGTCGTTGAGGTGAATACCTGTGGACAAGAAGCTGGAAGTGCTGTAGTACGTACAAGCATTCGCTAATCTCTCTCTTTGAGATTGCCCTTTAAACCTCTGAGGTTTTGAAAACCTCAGCGGTTTGATTATTTAAGTCAATTGTTGTGAGAAACCAAGTTTTGTCAAAAAACTTGGTTTTTTTTTCCACTAAAAATTGACTCAATTATTTTATGCACGTTCCTAAACCTCAGAGGTTTTCAAAACCTCAGAGGTTTGATTATGAGTATAGGAGGAACATAATGTACAAATATTTTTGGATATTGCTGCCACTATTGGCAAACGCAGATGATACATTGATACAGCCACCCATTAATGCTGAAACCCAATATGAATTGGGGATGCGTTATGCTCGTGGCGTGGAAGAACAACGTGATGATGTTCAGGCTAAACAATTGCTAGAATCTGCCGCAAAACAAGATCATAGTAAAGCAATATACGCGCTAGGTTGGTTATATTACAGCGGGCGTGGCGTAAAAGTGGATTATCGTAAGGCTGTGGAACTATTTCGCAGAGCAGCCAGAAACGATTTGCCCGAAGCCCAATATATGCTGGGCATTATGTATGGGCAGGGTAAGGGGATAACAAGAGATGGCAGTTTATCATTGTATTGGATCAAACAGGCAGCAAAGAAGGGACATACTGCCGCTCAAAAAATGGTAGGCAAGCTATTTGGTATGAGCATTCCTCCTCCAGTTAATCCTTAAATAGTGAAAAAAAACGCCCAAAGCTGAAGCGTTGGACTCCTAAATACGGATAATTGGAGTACATTCGATTCGAGGTTCAAGTTTTTTTACTGAAAAACCTCGAATTGAGTTTTTGTAACTACTCAGAGCAACCACAAGGGATTGCCCCTACATCAGAAGATTTTCGTCAGTCGGATGAAATATTTGAGAAAATTATGCAACAAACCATTGTTTTTGATATTGATTTAATTCGTTCTTATGACAAGGCGGGACCTCGTTATACGTCTTATCCCACCGCGGTTCAATTTCATGAAGGCTTCGATGAAGCGGCTTATCGTGAATATGCCCTCAATAGCAACCTTGTCCCTTTAAAACCCTTGTCATTGTATGTGCATATTCCGTTTTGTGATACGATGTGTTTCTATTGCGCTTGTAATAAAATGGCAACGAGAAATCGTGAACTGGCAAAACCTTATTTAGCCGCTTTGCAACAAGAAATTGCTTTGCAAGGTGCATTATTTCAGCGTGAACGCCCTGTGACGCAATTACATTGGGGCGGTGGTACGCCCACTTTTTTAAACCATAGTCAAATGCGTGATTTAATGCAATCAACAAGAACGCATTTTCAATTGCTTGATGATGATAGCGGCGAATATTCTATTGAAATTGATCCCCGTGAGATGCAGCATGATACGGTAGCTTTATTGCGCGAATTGGGTTTTAATCGTATGAGTTTGGGCGTACAGGATTTTGATCCCAAAGTACAAAAGGCTGTTAATCGTATTCAATCAGAAGAGGAAACCTTTGCTGTATTAGAGGCGGCTCGCAGCGAGGGTTTTAAGTCCATTAGCATTGATTTGATTTATGGTTTACCTCATCAAAGTGCAGATACGTTTTCTAAAACCTTAGAAATAATTCTTGCTGTTAAACCAGATCGTTTTTCTATCTTTAACTACGCGCATTTACCCACTTTATTTAAACCACAGCGGCGCATTAATGAAGTGGAATTACCTACGCCTTCTGAAAAATTGGTGATTTTACAACAAACGATTAATCAGCTAATTGAGGCAGGTTATATTTTTATTGGCATGGATCATTTTGCCCTTCCTGACGATGAATTGGCTATTGCCCAGCGCAATGGTACCCTTTATCGCAATTTTCAAGGTTATTCAACTCATGCCAATTGTGATTTAATTGGATTAGGTCCAACCTCTATTGGTCAAGTAGGTGATAGTTATGGTCAAAATATCAAAACGCTAGATGAGTATTATGCGCAAATTGAGGGAGGGCATATTCCTATTTTTCGGGGTATTGCGTTAAACGCTGATGATAAATTACGCCGAGCGGTGATAACGAAATTGATTTGCCATTTTACTTTAGAGATTTCTGCCATTGAAAAAGAATATCTTATTGATTTCAAAGGATATTTCTCAAAAGAATTGGAAGAACTAGAGAGTATGCAGAAAGATGGGCTATTAGCACTTAGCGATCAGCGTATTGATATTTTACCCGCCGGGCGGTTGCTGGTGCGTAACATTTGTATGCCGTTTGATGCTTATTTACGCCTGAATAAGGAACAGAAATTTTCTAAGGTGATTTGAGCTATCGTTTTTCATTTAGAAACCTCTGATGTTTTGAAAACCTTATCGGATATGATGGAGTCGAGTCGATTCGAGGATCAAGTTTTTAATGCGAATTAAGAGCTGATGTGACGCAAGGTGCTTCCAAGTTCCACCGATTTCATCGGTGGCTATTCATGTTTAACCCCTTCAGGGTTGAAACTAACCCCAACGGGGTGAAATGTGAATAGCCACCGATGAAATCGGTGGAATTTAGGTGGTATTCAAATTGGAAGAACCCCGCGTAACATCAGTTAAGAGTGAAAAATGGAGTCCAACGCTTCAGCTTTGGCGTTTTTTTGACGGATTGACAAAGCTAAAGCGTTGTACTCCATTTGACAAAGCATTTTCAATGTTCATTTAGAAAAAACTTGCCTAACAAGACGAAATCCCGTATCGTTCCCACGCTCGTCTGGCGATATTCTATTACGGAATGCTGCTCGCACGTTTCCCGGCTCATAGTTCCACGCGCCACCACGAATAACACGCGCTTCCATAGAATTATCACCTGCACATTGTTTTTCTTTGCCGTTATACCTATTGCTATATTCTGAGCAAGTCCATTCCCAAACATTTCCTAACATATCAAACAAGCCAAAAGCATTGGGTTTAAAATGACCCACCGGTGCCGTTTTCGCGTATTCGTCCGTACAATTATGATTGTTCCATTGAAAACGATTTTTCTCTTGTGACGTTTTATCATGGACATTGGCATAATGACAGGCATTATCTGGATTATTTCCCCAATAGCGTGACGCTGTTGTTTTAGCACGGGCAGCATATTCCCATTCAACTTCTGTCGGCAAGCGATATTGTTGCCCTGTTTGCTGACTTAACCAATTTGCATAAGCGACTGCATCATTCCAACTGATACAAACAACGGGGTAATCCGGTTTTTGAAATAAATGAGCTTGTAGCCAATAAGCTTTCTTCACTTTTTCCCAAAAACCATCATTATTCTTATCTACCCAACAACCATCCCCTTTTTGAGCATCTGTCTTATATTTCGTCGCTATGACAAATTTGTGAAATTCCTTAATGGTGACTTCATAACGCCCCATCGCAAAACGATTCACGGAAACTCTCTGCACCGGATTTTCATTACTATAACCATTGCCTTGAATATCCCCCATCCGAAATGAACCACCGGAAATTAATACCATTTCTGGCCCTTTACTACCATTTTTTAAAGGATCGCGGAAAACTTGACCATCGACAAAAGTATCACTACCCTCGTTAGCTGATTTTTCAAGTCCAAGTCCCAGTTTTTTTTCAAACTCGGCGAATTTTTCTGATTTGGAATTGACAATGCGTAAATTAGCTAAATACCGTTTTGCCTTATCCTTCTCTCTATAGCGTAAGGCATTTTTTATCCAAGCGACATATTTGTCCTCAATTTTTTTTAAGCCTGCTAATGCCTTAATGTTCTTGGGGTCTTTTCTCAAAATGCCTTCATAACAAGTGAGGGCGACACCGCCTTTGCCTGTCACTAAACGATTGGCTTGAAAATGTTCTTCGCAGATACGCAAATCCTCTGACATATTAAGCGGCAACCAGCGAGCGCGACAGGTGCTAAGACAAAATCTTTTTTTTAAAGTAGAAGTTCTCCAGGGTATTTTTCCCGTTTTTTTCCTGACTTGCTCTGTCACCTCTTTTACTATATCAAGAAAATTCATAGACACTTTATAATCATCACGCAGGGCAGCCAATAAATACTGAGTATAAAGACTATTGCGTTGTTTGCTATTGTCATAAGAAATCTGATTTAAGGGAGCGGCATAAGCAATCAGGAAATTCGTCTCACTTTTTATTTCTGCCAAACCTTTTTTTAGGTTCTTAATTTTGCTTTGAGTATCTCGACAAGCATCAAAAATCATTATATTGATTCCTTGATGTTTCGTCATTTTTTCCAAAATAAAGTTGGTTTTAATGCTATCATAATCAATATCTTCTTCAAACTCCAGATCGGCTTTTTTCGGGATTAAATAATTACGGTTGTTGAATTGCAAAGCATACCCTGAATAATAAAATAAAGCCACATCGTCTTTCTGTAAAAGCGATCCAAAATCTTGTATGGCATTTTTGAGTACTCGTTCGGAAATGTTCAATTTTAAAGTGACTTCAAAGCCTAAATCTTTGAGTATGACAGCCATATCTTTAGCGTCATTGGTTGGATTACTGAGTGAGGGCAATTTGTTGTAGTTGCCAATACCAATCACTAAGGCACGATGTACTGGTGGTGCTTCAACTGCGACAGGAGATGCTGTGGTAGCCGCGCTGATTAAAAAAACAAGTATTGAAAAAAGTGAAAAGAGAGTTAAATAACGGTACATGATAATATTTCCTTTAAAGTCGTTCCAAATGTAGGTCGGGTTAGCGATAGCGTAACCCGACCTTCCAAATCATTTTAATTCGTAACTACTCAGTCTTAAAGTCCAATACGCACAAAGCTGAAGCGTTGTACTCCAATACGCACAAAGTTAATGTTGGATACCAATACGCACAAAGCTGAAGCGTTGTACTCCATGAACCTATCCGGCCCTATTCAAAAATGCAGAACAATGAATAAAAATATTTGAGTTTTTGACAATCGGTTTAAGAAATCCGATTTTTTTCAAAAATCGGATTTCTAAGCTCAAAAACGAATAGTGGGATAGGTTCATTCACATTTCAAGGCGGAGTAGTTATTTTAATTCTGTTAAATCTCAGTCGGAAAAGCAAAATGGATTCAAATTACAAAACAACTAAAAAAAACAGGTTTAAATTCATCACTCCCAATTGGTTGACACCACCACAAGTTAAAGCCTATACAACAACTCGTTATGGTGGTTACAGCCATCCGCCTTACGATGGTTTTAATTTAGCCGATCATGTTGGCGATGATGCTAAAACAGTCGCAGAAAATCGTCTTGCGCTTTCTCAAGCTCTCAATTTGCCAAACAAACCAATATGGCTTAAACAAATACATGGAAATCAAGTAGTTACAGCAAATATTGATAATAGCCATTGTGCAGCAGATGCGGCTTTTACCACTATGCCAGGACATATTTGTGTTATTTTGACGGCTGACTGTCTTCCGGTGTTATTTTGTGATCGTGCTGGTAGTCGCGTTGCCGCGGCTCATGCCGGATGGCGTGGCTTGGCGAATGGTATTTTGGAAACGACTTTACAGCGTTTAAATCTGTCCCCCCAAGAAATATTAGTTTGGTTAGGACCGGCTATTGGTTCTCAAGCCTTTGAGGTTGGTGATGAAGTCCGTAATTGTTTTATAGATTTTCTGCCACAAGCAGAGGAGGCTTTTAAACAAAGTCGTGAAAATCATTGGTTAGCCGATTTATATCTGCTTGCTCGGCAACGTTTGACACATCAGGGTGTAACGGCGATATATGGGGGTGATTTTTGCACTTATACGGATGCAGAACAGTTTTACTCCTATCGACGTGATAAGGTAACAGGGCGAATGGCCAGTTTGATTTGGTTGGAAGAGTGATGAGTTTTAGCTTTATCGGCTTGCTTGCTTATCAGCATGGTAAGAAGAACGAACCATCGGTCCACTTGCCACATTTTTAAAGCCCATTTTACGCCCCTGAACGGCTAACTGCTCAAATTCTTCAGGAGTCACATAACGTTGCACAGGCAAATGATGGCGAGTGGGTTGTAAATACTGCCCTAACGTGAGCATATCACAATCATAAGTCCGCAAATCACTCATCACCTGCACCACCTCATCAATATTTTCTCCTAAACCTAACATGAGACCGGATTTAGTTGAAATTTGCGGATGCTCCATTTTAAATCGTTTAAGTAATTCTAACGACGATTGATAATTCGCCCCAGGGCGAACTTGTTTATATAAACGCGGTACTGTTTCCAGATTATGATTAAAAACATCAGGCCGCGTTTCTTGAAAA
Organism: Thiotrichaceae bacterium; assembly: GCA_029939505.1. Lineage (GTDB taxonomy): Bacteria > Pseudomonadota > Gammaproteobacteria > Beggiatoales > Beggiatoaceae > QNES01. The sequence continues at coordinate 11,489 of JAOZSV010000059.1, forward strand.
CACGCCAAAGCCACCTCCAACCGCCCCCGAAAATCCGGGACTAATATTTCAATACCTGTTCTCGGAGAAATTTCACGCACGGCCTTAATACAAGCGACAAAATGGCCAGCACCGCCATCGCGCAAATCATCACGATCCACTGATGTAATGACCACATATTTCAATTGCATAGCAACAATACTGTTAGCCAAGTTATCCGGCTCATCAGCATCTAAAGGGGCAGGGCGACCATGTGCAATATCACAAAATGGGCAACGCCGAGTGCAAATATCGCCCATAATGATAAAGGTCGCTGTTCCCGCCGAGAAACATTCATTCAAATTAGGACAGGACGCTTCTTCACACACCGTATGTAAATGATGCTTTCGTAGTACTTTTTTCAAGCGACTAACAGAACCACCCGTCGGGACTTTGACACGAATCCAGCTTGGTTTACGAAAAACTGTTTTAACCATAATGAGAAGAGATTGTCTGTCAGTGCTGAACCACAATTATTGTCATTTTTTTTTTATGAATGCTGGGCAAGATAAAGACTTTGCCCACCCTACAAAAAATCAATGGTGGTTCAGCGCTGGGGGGTTAAATTTGAAGCGATTTTGCCGTTTCTTTTTCACCCCATTTTTATACGAAAGCGAGAAATCCGATTTTTTCAAAAAATCGGATTTCTTTACCTTCAAGAAGACCTCATTTTTCAAACGGAACACGAAAGCGAGAAATCCGATTTTTTGAAAAAATCGGATTTCTTTAAGACCTCATTTTTCAAACGGAACAAAAATCAAGTGAAAAATAATTGGCGATACCGCGCTAGATTTAACATCCCAGTTCCCAACTAATTTCCAAAAAATTTATCAATCTTCTTAAGAAATCTTTCATAAATTGCTTTGGTCTGAATTTCAACATCATGTTTCACATGCAATTTAACCGATTGAGTCGCCACCTTTCGTTTAGTGAGTACTTGACTTATCAGTTTAGATACTTCCGGTTCATTAGCTATTAAAGGCTTAATATCAGCCTTAGTTAATTCAAATAAATAGGTATCAACAAGTGCAACAACCGTTGCCGTTCTGTCTTCACCAGTCAATAGTGCCATTTCGCCAAAGAAATTTCCTGCTCCTAATCGGGCGACTTCTTCGATTCTCCCCTCATTTGTTTCTACTTGAACAGCAACCACTCCTTCAACAATAATAAATAAGGATTCTCCCACATCGCCCTGTTGAACAATCTTATCACCTTGCTCGAACCGACGATTGCGAATCTTTTGGCTGATATCCTGTTTAGCTTCCTCAGAAAATGGCCTGAATATATCAATTTCTTTCAACAAAGTAATTGGCTTAGTCGCTTCTTCCCCACCTCTTTCTTTCACGCCTTTAAACAAATGAACTTCTTGCCTCTGCACAGCTGGTGTAATACCAGCACGATTCAGATTAAGCCAAACTTGTGTCCAGACATCTTGTAAGATAAAATGTTTCTTGGCATAGTCTTTGGCACAAAATGCAATCCAATAACTTGCTGACCATTCGTTAATGCCTGTAAAAAGAACAACGGGTGCGGGGTCTTTAAGCACCTCTTTAGACGATATCAAGGCATTGAAAAGAATTTTACTCACACGTTCAGGATTGTGCATGGGGTGAACATAAACGGTTGGCCATAACCAATATACTTCATCAGGATAACAAAAATTGAGTATAGGTGATTCTGATGCGATACTATTTGGAATACATAATATACACTCTTTTCTCGTTTTTATCCTTGTTGTCCGCCAAGTAATATCTATCACTTCGCCTTCTTCAAATTCACCAATTTGTACCCAGTCGCGGAGCCTAAATGGCCTTTCCATGTTTATTGCAATTCCTGAGAATATGTTGGATATGTTGATTTGAATAGCGAGTCCGATTACCATTGCGATAACTCCAGAGGCTGCTAGTATGCTGGTCAGTTGCTTGTCATAGACGAATGCGATAATTCCAACAGCGGCAAAGAAGTAGATGAGAAAGGCTAGGAATAGTCGTACAATATTGGGGATCTGGCGAGAGGCTTTTTTCTCTATCGGTGTCCATATAAAATGTTCTGAGGCTAAGTTGATCAGTATGGCGGGTATTATCCACCATAACATGTCGAATATCCTTATAACAAATTTCATGTTATAGGTTTCTATGTTTTCAGATAGCCAGAAAACGAGCAGTACCTCTCCCGATAGGAGTAATATAAAGGCCAATATACTTTGAAGGAACCATATACTTTGAAAGAACCATATCGGGCGAGGTGGGTTGGATTTTTTAAAATGCTTAGACAATATACCAAGCAGTAAGAACGAAATAAGACAGATCATTCCTGTATAATAGGCATATTGTTCGTCAATTTTTCCGCGTAAAGTAAATTCATTTTTCTTAATTTGAATGATGGCATTAAACTGAGAATATTCAACCTTCCCTCCTTGCATATTGAGATATTCAGGATTACCAAGAGAAGATTTTTTAGCAATATTTTGAAAAAACATGGGATTGACTATGGACCAGCCCGTGGCTTGATTGAGAACTTGTTTTTCTCGCATTTCTTTCAATACGGACTTAGTATTTCCCATGCCCAAGACATCTGTCACATAAATGAGATTATTTCTCGTTAATAATTTATGATGAAAACTAACCCCCAATATGCGCTGTTTATAAGCATAATTATTAGAAAAAAAGTCAGCTTTAAAATAACTTTTTATCCGATAAAGGCGATAAGTCATCTGATTTTTTGTTTCCTCTTTTAAAGGTCGTTTTAACTGTTCTTCGATATTTTCAATAACCACATCATTCTTTTCAATTTTAACATCAGCGACATTGATAAATTCAATCTTTTGAGGGTCAAAATCACTCCGCGATCTAAACCAAATATGAAAATCTAATAAAAAGGTCGAATTATTATCAACATAACTGATATTATTGATTTTTATACCGGTATAAACCACATTTGTTTTATAATAACTATTATCACCAATATTTAACACTCGTGTTTCTTTTTCAAGTTCAGCTTCCAAATTAGGTACTTCATTGGGGTTACGAATGACTTGAAACTGAGTGAGTGCAGAAATCAGTTTTTTATTTTTATAAACCCCAATAGTAACCGGTTTTTGAGCATCTCTGTTCTTATCAAAATAGTTAAAACCCGTTGTCCCTTCCACTGCAACACCAGGCTCATTGAAATGGGCTAGGGCATCGCGAATTTTTTCACGTTCGGCTTGGATGTTCTCTTGAAGTCCTGTTATTTCAAGTTCTTTGTTTTTCTTAGCCTTTTCATCAATTTTTTCTATTGCTTTAACAAGTAGCATCGCTGTATCATAAGCATAAGCAGCTGACCAATCGGGTTCTTTTTTATATTTATCAATATAATTTTTCTTGAATTTCTGAGCCATTTCATTCGCCGTATCAAATATCAACGGGGTCGCTACATAAATATCATTTGTATAAAAACCGGGATTGCCTATTTCTTTAGGAAATTTATCAAAGCCATCCACAAAAGTTTGTTCTGAAAAACCAGAGCCACTAATAATATGATCTTTTATGTCTGCATCTCTAATTAATTTGACCAGTGGAACACCTTCAATGCCTTGCACCGCTAATAAAATAGCACCCGTTTCTTGTGTATTCTTTTTCAATTGATGAATGATTTCTTTAAAAATCAATTTCTTATCTTCATCTTTGCTCTTAAAATTAAAATCCCAATTTTTAAGATTCATGTCCAATTGACGAGCAGATTTATCAAATTCGGAAGCTAAGTATGCACCATAACCACTACTGTCATGAATGATAGTCACATGATTTAACCCCAGTACTTTTTTGATGTAATAGGCTAGAAACTGACCCGAAGCACTGGCATTATAGATATTTCTAAAATACCATGGGTTACCCTCGGTCACTTCTTTTTTTACTGAACCAGGTGTGATAGCGGGAATACCATATTTTTTATAAATCTCTCCACCAGCTATAGAACAAGAACTATACCAATGTCCGATCACAGCGACCGCTTTATTTTCCTTTACGATTCTAAGTGCTTCCTCTTTCGCCTTATCAGAATTATTCTCATCATCAAAAGTTTTCAGTTCAAATTTGCTGAGATCTTTTTTCTCCCTTTCATGGTTGACTTTTTCAAAATATAATTCGATGGCCTGACTCATTAATTCTCCAGCAGTCCCTGACATGGGGCCGATGAAAGCAATTTGTATAGGTTGTTTCTCTTCGTGAAAATATGTTTCGAGCAGTGACGATAAGAAAACAGATAAGATGATAATAATAATCAATATAATAAACTTTGTTTTCATAATAACTTATTTACCTTTAAGCATATTCGTGATTTTCACACATATCAAGGCACAAGTGATGCAACCGGTCTTGACAATATTCCGTGTATTATTTTTCGTCCTGTTCGTCATCATTGGGCGACCCTTCAACAAGTGAACCGCTAAAATTAAATGCAACTAGTTCAATAAGTTGCTTATGTTTCTTATGAAAACATTTACTCTATTTGATGATGTAAACGACTTGATGATGTAAACGACAAATTAACAGAAAAAAATTTTAAATCCATGTTGTAACTGCTATAACTCATTATGACTACTGGTTCAATGCTTCAAGCTTAGCGGGAATTGCTGATTCTTCAACAGGAAGAAATTTTTCTTTTTTAAAAACGGGAATTGCTGAGTCTTCAACAGGAAGAGATTTTTCTCCTTTAAAAACATGAAGTTCTTGTCGCATAACCGCAGGCGCAATATTAGCTCGGTTAAGGTGAAACCAAACCCGTGTCCAAACTTCTTCCAAAATAGTATATTTATCCGCGTAATTATCAGCACAAAACGCAATCCAATAAGCCGCTGACCATTCATTGATGCCCGTAAAAAAAACAATCGGTTTAGGTTCTTTGAGAATTGTTTTATCAGTCGATAATAAGGCATCCAGGAGAATTTTTTTCACCCGATCTGGGGAATGTCTTGGATGAACATAGACTGTAGGCCATAACCAGAAAGTTTTGTTGGGAAGATGAAAATTCATAATAGCAGATTCTGATGCGACATTATTAGGAATAATCAGTCTGCATCCATTTCTCATTTTCAATAGCGTTGCCCGCCAATTAATATCTTCGACTTCTCCTTCTTTAAATGCGCTGATTTTAACCCAGTCACCAATTTGAAAGGGACGTTCCATATTAATCACAATTCCAGCAAACACATTTGAAATATTAATTTGAATGGCTAAACCAATAATCATAATAAGTACACTAGAAGCGGCTAGTAAACTGGTGAATTGTTTTTCAAATACAAATACAATAATTCCAATGAGAGCGAAAGAAAAAACCAATAACGTGACAAAGTGACGAAGAATAACGGGAAATTGGCCAATTTTTTTTGCTAAAGGAATCCACCCAAAACGTTCTATTGCCACATTAAAAAGATATGCGCCTATTATCCACCAGAGTACGTCAAATATGCTGATGATATATTTCATCCGATACACACTGGTTTTTCCTGTCAACCAATCAGCAAAAATCACTTCACCAGACAACAGAAAAAGAAAAGCAAAAATGACCTGAAAAAACCAAGTTAATTTTGGATAATTTTTTATTCTACTGCCAAGGAACGTCAGTAGTAAAAATAAAGCACCACTTATTATCATGATCCAAAAAGCATATTGATCGGAAATAATTCCTCGTAAAGTGAACTCATCTTTTTTAATTAAAATAACGGTATTAAATTGAGAGTATTTCACCATGCCATCTGGTTCGTCAAGATGTTCAGGATCACCAGCCGAATATTCTTTTTTAATATTGGGATAAAATGAAGGTCGAACAATCTTCCAACCCTCTGTCGGATTGAGAACTTGATTTTTTCTGGTGGTAAAATATTCTTCATTGCCCAGCCCCATGCCCAAAATATCAGTTACATAAATCAGGTGAGTGCGGCTTAATGTCTGATGCCGAAAATTTATACCAACAATATGTTGTTTATAAGGTATATCAAATGTGTCAAGAAAGTCCGCCTTAAAACGGCTTTTGATTCGACAGACGGTGTAAACAATCTCTTCGGTTTTTCTTTCTTTGCATAATTTTAATTGTTGGTTAATCTCTTTATGTTCAATCGCATTGATTATTTCAATATTTTGGGGATTAAAATCGCCATCAAATCGAAACCATAATTTGAATTCCAAAGTAAATTCTAAATTCTTAAAGTCGATATGACTGATTTCAATAATATCTAAACCCACATAAACAACACTGGTTTTATACATATACTTGTTATTAATCTGTAATACGCCCTTTTTAAGTTGTTTCAAATCAGCAATGTCATTCACATTTCGTACAAAAGTTAATTGTGTTGGGGCAGAAACAGAATATTTTCGTTTATATACGCCAAGTGAAACGCTCTTTTGTGCATCTCTATTTTTATCAAAATAATTGAAGCCAGTGATTCCTTCCAAATCTCTTTGAGGTTCTGTAAAACTCGCCAGTGTATCTCGGATTTTTTGTCGATCAGCTTTGAGTGTTTCTTGTCTTCCTTCTATATTCGATTTTTTTATGGCTTTAACAAGCACCATAATTGTATCATAGGCATAAGCGGCTGACCAATCATCGGGTTTTTCTCCATGTTCGGCCTGATAATCTTCAAAAAATTGCTGGGCTTTTTCATTAGCCGTATCAAACATCAAGGGTGTTGCCACATAAATATCATTCGTATAATACCCAGGATATTCCGTTGACTTGGGATATTCATCAAAACCATCACGAAATGTTTTTTCAGAGAGTGAGGAACCGCCTATAATTTTGTTTGTGATTTGCCCATCTTTAATTAATTTAACTAACTGTACCGCTTCAGTCGCTTGTACAGCCAAAAGAATGATACCTGCTTCTTTTTTTCTCAATCTTAAATCGTCAACAATTTGCTTAAAACGATCATCCAAATTATTCTCATTACTATAATGCCAGTGGTTTACAACATTCATTCCCAATTTGCGAGACGTTTGTTCAAAGACTTGGGCGAGATAAGAGCCATAAGCCCCATCTTCGCTGATAATACTCACATTATTTTCCGAAAAAACGTTTTTGACATAGTTTGCTAAAAATTCACCTGGCACTTTTGCATTATAAACATTTCTAAAATACCATTCGTTGTCTTTTGTGACTTCAATACTGGTTGAACCTGGTGTAATGGCTGGTATTTTATATTTTTTATAAATTTGCCCTGCACTGATGGAGGCGGAACTATACCAGTGTCCAATGACCGCAACTGCGCGATTATCTTTAACAATTTTAAGTGCTTGTTGTTTAGCCTTTTTACTATTATTTTCATCATCAAACACCTCAAGAATCACCTGTTTTCCATTAATGCCACCTTTTTTATTGATTTGTTCCAAATAGAGTTTGATTGCATTCGTCATTAATTGACCAGCCGCCTTACCTTCACCAGACATTGGGCCAACAAAAGCAATTGATATCAGTTCTCCATCATTAAATATTTTATAAAAGACAACTACAGCTATAATAGTTATACTTAAAACTATACTTAAAATAAAAAGTCGTTTTTTCATAATTTCTTATTGATTATCAACCAATTATGATTCACAGTTTAAGTGCTAATACTTAGGAATGGTCATGAAATAACTTTCGAGGCGAAAGTTTTTTTTAAAGATTTTAAACTCGAATTTAAGTCAAAGTCAAAACCAGACCTGGCAGGTTCAAAAGAAAACCTGCCAGGTCAAAGTCTTCGAGATTTCAGTTTTTTTCAAAATGAGCCTCGAATCCAAAGTCAAAATAAGTCGCTGCCCCTGAACTGCCAATGCCATTAAGTTAAGCCAGGACTTAATTTAATGGCATTGTAGTGCTTGGGTACGAGGGGGCTGAGTAGCTTCCTTGTTTTAAAGTTGACTAAATGATTTTAAGCACGTACCTTCATTGGGATAGGCTTTTTGAAAAATCAAGGAACAAGTTATTCTCAAATTGAACCTTGAAACCAGAAAATATTTGTACTGGTTGAGATAATTGGCGTTCAAACTTTTGAAGGGGTTTATCAATATTTAAAGGGGTTTTAACCTGGAAAGGTGAAAATTCGTTTAACAATGAGTTGAAACCCATTCTATGATAAACATAAGTTTGTAAGAAAAACAATAACTTACATCAACTTACTTTCACTCATCATTTCGAGTGTTTAGTTTTTTGAAGAAAAACTAAAAAACTCGATTCGAGGCGAAAGTTTTTTCTTTCAAAAAACTTTCGCCTCGAAACCATTCCAGTTAAACCCCTTAAATCGCATCTTTATCCGTTTCTCCTGTACGAATGCGAATAATTTTTTCTACAGGGGTGACAAAAATTTTACCGTCGCCAATTTTACCAGTACGTGCTGCTTGAATAATAGTATCAACACATTGATCAACTTGTGCTTCAGGAATAATCAATTCCAGCTTGACTTTTGGCAAAAAATCGACCATATACTCTGCGCCGCGATATAATTCTGTATGACCTTTTTGCCGTCCAAAGCCTTTGACTTCTGTAACAGTTAGGCCGCTAATACCGATTGTGGCCAATGCTTCACGAACGTCATCTGCAAGAAAGGGTTTGATGATGGCTTCAATTTTTTTCATTGTGTTTTTCTCTAAAATGTGAACTAAGTACCTTTCGATGTTTGAGTTTATCATGCTCAGAAATCCGACTTTTTGAAAAAGTCGGATTTCTGAAACCAACTTCGTTGGTCCCTAATTTTTCAAACGTTCCAGAATACGAATACCTATCTCTGTTGGATTTCTCGCCAATGTCACGCCTGCTGCTTCTAAGGCGGTAAATTTATCTTCTGCGGTTCCTTTACCACCTGCGATGATTGCTCCCGCGTGTCCCATACGTTTACCAGGGGGGGCAGTTACACCAGCTATATATGCAACAACAGGTTTGCTGATGGATGATTTGATATAATCCGCCGCGGCTTCTTCGTCAGTTCCCCCAATTTCACCGACCATGACTATGCCTTCTGTTTGGGGGTCATCTTCAAATAATTTTAAACAGTCTATAAAGTCCATGCCATGTATCGGGTCTCCACCAATTCCAATGCAGGTGCTTTGTCCTAAACCATTTTTTGTGGTTTGGGCGACGGCTTCATAGGTTAGTGTACCTGAACGCGAGACGACACCAATTTGTCCCGATTGATGTATTGGTCCTGGCATTATCCCCATTTTACAGGCTCCAGGGGTAATAATCCCGGGACAATTTGGACCGATCAAGCGAACTGTTGGATAGTGATCAGTGAGGGCTGTTCTGACTTTGAGCATGTCCAATACAGGTATGCCTTCGGTAATACATACAATGATTTTTATACCACCATCTGCTGCTTCTAAAATGGCATCTGCCGCAAAGGCTGCTGGGACATAAATCATTGTTGCTGTGGCACCAGTGGCAAATACGGCATCATGCACTGTATCAAATACGGGCAATCCCAAGTGAGTTTGTCCTCCGCGCCCTGGGGTTACGCCACCGACTAAGCCTGTTCCATAAGCAAGGCATTGTTCAGAGTGAAAAGTCCCTTGTTTACCTGTAAATCCTTGGCAAATGACTTTGGTGTCTGCATCAACTAAAATACTCATTTTGTCATCCTTTAACTGCTAAGACGGCTTTTTTAGCCGCATCATCCAAGTCATCGGCTGGTATCACCGATAAACCACTTTCTTTTAACAGGGCTTTGCCCTTGTCAACGTGTGTGCCTTCTAAACGTGCAATGACAGGTAGTTGCGTTCCTGTTTCTTTTATCGCATGTATGACCCCTTCAGCGATTAAGTCACATCTGACGATTCCACCGAAAATATTGACCAAAATCGCTTTGACTTTTGAGTCAGATAAGATGATTTTAAAAGCCTCTGTCACTTTCTCTGCTGTTGTGCCTCCACCCACATCAAGAAAATTGGCAGGTTCACCACCACGCATTTTTATCACGTCCATCGTTGCCATTGCTAATCCTGCACCGTTAACCATACAGGCAATGTCGCCATCCAATGTGATGTAGTTTAGGTCAAATTCGCGTGCCTTTTGTTCCTTTTCATCTTCTTGAGTTGGATCGTAAAGGGCTGATAAATCACTATGTCGATAGAGGGCGTTGTCGTCCAGATTAATTTTGGCATCTAATGCTAATAAGTCCCCTTTGTCAGTGATAATTAGGGGGTTTATTTCAACTAAACTGAGGTCTTTGTCTATAAATAGACGGTATAAGTTTAGTAATAAAGTGGTCAATTGTTTACGCTGATTAGCGTCTAGTCCTAAAGCAAAGGCGATTTCTCGACATTGATATGCCCCTATACCTAGTAACGGATCGATGCGAGAGCGGATGATTTTTTCCGGCGTTTTAGCCGCGACTTCTTCAATATCCATCCCGCCCGCAGAGGACGCTATCACGCTTACACGGGTTGATGCTCGATCAATTACTAAACTCAAATAGAGTTCGCTTTTGATACCAGTCGTGTTTTCGATGAGTACACTGTGTATTGGCTGTCCGCTTGCGCCAGTTTGATGAGTGACTAATTGAGTCCCAATTAAACTGTGGGTTTTTTCCATGACTTCATCTAAATTATGAGCCATAAGAACACCACCCGCTTTGCCACGTCCACCTGCGTGTACTTGTGCTTTTACCATCCAAGCATCACTGCTTAAACGTTGTGCCTGTTGTTTAGCTTCTTCAGCATTCCAAGCAGCATATCCTGTTGGCACAGGAATGCCGTAATCGGCAAACAATTGTTTGGCTTGATATTCATGTATATTCATTAATGTGTCCTAATTTCCTATACGACTTTCTAAAGGCTAGAAATTATAATATGCACTGTCATAAAAAACAATCTTATAGATTGTCATAAAAATCATTTCATAATTTGAAGCATTTTTAATTTCACGCTAAGACGCTAAGACGCTAAGAAGAAAATTGAACCGCTTTGCGCCTTTGCGCCTTTGCGTGAGCTTAGTAAAAATAATTATCTGAATAACTATAGCAGAGATAATCATCTAAGGAACGTCGATTTAATTAAAGCCCGAATTTTAAAACTTGGATGATTTGGTAATGGGCAATAAATTAAGTATAATATTTTTCCATGAAAACGCTTGCCTATAAAGGTTCAGATAAATCACTTCCAAAAACCTGACAGGTTTGGTGTGTGATCGAGGCTAAAGTTTTTTGAAGAAAAACTTTATTCGAGGTTTTAGTTTTTTCTTCAAAAAACTAAAACCTCGAATCGATCATTATCTGAAAAACGATATTTCCAAGATGTCAAAGCGCAGTAATTTTTATCATCGAGGTTCCTCGAAACCAGACACGATGTCGTTCGGATATGATGGAGTTCGAGGTTTTAGCTTTGCTCGCTAATAATTTGCTCACGCCTAAAAGCGTTTGATGCAAATTATAATATATAAGCTGTTGATTTAATTATAAAAGTAATAAGTAGTCAGTTATAAAATGAACGATAATGCTTTAGAAGAAAGCAAAAAATTACTCAAACTTGCTTTGAATAATCAAAGTGAAGAAATACATCACAGATTGAGTAATCTTAAAAGGAGTTCAAAATATAAAGGTGATGTTTTTGAACATTTTTTGGCAGGTTTGTATAATGGAATAGGTGGTTGGAAGGCGGTTGTGACTGGTGGGAAGGATGATAAAGGTGTTGATATTTTACTTTATCATCCCAGCAGCCCTTTAAAAGTTCATACCATTATTCAAGCCAAAAATATGAAAACGCCCTTGTCAAAAAAAGATTTGCGCCATGAAATTACTAATTTTTTTGGCGATGATTTTTCCAAAGGTGCTTCTGAAAAGCATAATTGTAAAAGGTTTATTATTATATCACTTAATGGATATACTAGAAACCATCAGGAATTTACTGATCCTAAAACTAAAAAAATGACTCAAGTCAAACTTCATTGTTGGGCTGAAGTGAAAGAGCTGATTCAAGAGTATTCAAATCCAGTTCACTTTCGTATCAAAACTAAAAAGGTTCGTCGTCGTCAACTTTCTTCTAAAAAGGTTTTAATCAGAGGGGATAAAAAAAGTATTTTTCTGCTTCTTATCACTATCTTTGTTTTTATAACCGTTATTTTTCTCTTTTTTCGTCCTCGTGAAGAAAGCTTTCTTGATTATCATGTACTCACTGATAAAATGATTGAGAGGTTAGATGAAACAAAACTAACCGATGCAAGAAAGCAGGATTGTCAAAATTTGAATTATGCGATTGAAACCTGTCCACAGAAGTTAGTATATCGATATCAAGATCAGTATGGCGATAGAAGTTTGAAGACTGGGCTTATTGTTTATTTTTGTGGGCAAGGCTTTTTTAAGAGGGGGAAGTGTAAGAATTTTGAAAAGAAAGCGTTGTATGTGCTTAGAGGATGGTGAGATTTTTTTTAAATTAGAAATCCGATTTTTTTCAAAAATCGGATTTCTGAATAGTTGCTATTCTTTTTTAAGCACTGATGTGACGCAGGGTGCTTCTAAATTCCACCGATTTCATCGGTGGCTATTC
>JAOZSV010000411.1 GCA_029939505.1 Thiotrichaceae bacterium
AGATTGGCCGACGTTTCAAACCTCCGAGGTTTCCAAAACCTCGGAGGTTTTAGCATTTGGATGGACATGGGATATTAACCAAATTGAAACTCTCAACATCACCGATAATGTCGTGGAGTTGATGGTTGATAAATTGAAGAAATTGCCAGAATCCGCCCAACAAGTTTTATGCTTGGCAGCCTGTGTGGGTAATCATTTTGCTTTGGATACTTTGTCTGTCATTTATGAAAAATCAGCATCCAATACTTTTCAAGACTTAATGCCTGTTTTGACGGAAGAATTAATCTTGCCCCAATCCAAACTTGAAATGAGTAGTAGTGATATTCACAACTCACATTTCATTATTCACCATTTACAATTCTTACATGATCGCGTTCAACAAGCCGCTTATGCCCTGATTGATAATGAGCAGAAAAAAGCGGTGCATCTGCAAATCGGTCGTTTGCTGTTGAAAAATACTCCCGCCGACGTTTTGGAAGAAAAAGTGTTTGATATTGTTGGACATTTTAATCACGGTATTGGATTGATTAATAATCAAGCCGAGCGACTTAAAGTTGCCAAAATGAATTTGATGGCGGGGCAAAAGGCGAAAATGGCAACGGCTTATGGGGCTGCTGTCAACTATTTAACAATTGGGCGGGTTAGCCAATGCTTAACCGAAAATAGTTGGGAAACTGAGTACGATTTGACGCTCAATCTCTTTACCGAAGGAGCGGAAACGGCTTACCTTACTGGTAATTTTAAACAGTTGGAGCAGCTTGCACAAGCCGTGTTACAACAAACCCGAACGGTATCAGATGAAGCAAAAATTTGTGAAATTCAAATACTGGCTTATGCCGCCCAAAATCAAGAAAGAAAAGCGATTAAAATCGCCTTAATTTTTCTAAACCGATTAGGTATTAGTTTCCCAGAAGAACCGACACAAGAAGAAGTCGGATTAGCTCTACAGGAAATGCAAGTTTCTTTATCTGGTAAATCAATCCAATCTTTCATTGATTTACCAAAAATGACGGATGCCCAATCGATATTAGCAATGCGCGTCATGGTGGCAATCACTCCTACCGCTTACCATGTATCACCAAAACTGATGATTTTACTGGTACTTAAACAAGTTGAGTTATCGCTTGAATATGGCAATGTTGTTGAGTCAAGTTTTTCTTATGTATTTTATGGAGTCATTCTCTGTGGCGTGGTTTCCGATATTGAATCTGGCTATCAATTTGGCCTTTTGTCTTTAAATTTTTTGGAACGATTGGGTGAAAAGGGGCTTAAAGCGAAAATCATTTTTTTATTTAATACCCTTATAAAGCCTTGGAAAGAACATATTAGAGAAATATTACAACCTTTGTTAGGAAGTTATCAAATTGGCTTAGAGATTGGAGATTTAGAATATACTGCCTATTCAGTCGCTGTCCATTCTCACTATTCTTATTTTATCGGTAAGCAACTTGTCACCCTTGAGCAAGAAACGGCTCGGCACAGTCATGCAATTGTTCGGCTTAAACAAGAAGGTATCCTTAGTTGGAATAACTTGTATTTGCAAGCCATTTTAAACTTAATGGGATGTTCCAACAATCTGTGTCGTTTGGTTGGTGATGCTTATGATGAAACTATTCTGTTGGAACGATATCAACAAGTGAATGATAGGACCGGGATTCATTATTTGCATATTAACAAATGTATTTTGCATTATTTGTTTCAAGAATATGCACCAGCGATTGAAAATGCTGAGATAGCAGAACAGCATTTAGATGGTGTCACCAGTATGTTACTTGTGGCTATATTTCATTTTTACGATTCTTTGGCAAGGTTGGCGGTGTATCCGAGTTTGCCTTCGCTGGGACAAGAGGTAGTTTTAACTAAAGTGTTTGCCAACCAAGAAAAAATGAAGCAATGGGCTTTTCATGCCCCAATGAATTTTCAGCATAAATTTGATTTGGTTGAAGCGGAACGTGCTCGCGTGTTAGGCAAAGACGGTGATGCCAGAGAGTTTTATGATAAAGCGATTGAGTTAGCCCATGAAAATGAATATATCAATGAAGAAGCTTTAGCTTATGAACTAGCAGGGCAATTTTATTTGGAAAAAGGCAGAACCAAAGTGGCTAAAATTTACTTGCGAGATGCCCACTATGCCTATCAGCAATGGGGTGCTTTGGCAAAAGTCAAGCATCTGGAAACCCGATATCCACAATTTTTTTCCCAAAAAACTGCCCGTGCCATTCCAATGGATACCACTATCTCAGCAACACGAATGGCTTCAACTTCAACAACTGACAGTTCAGAATGGTTAGATTTGAACAGTATCATGAAGGCATCCCAAA
>JAOZSV010000226.1 GCA_029939505.1 Thiotrichaceae bacterium
ACCTCAGAGGTTTTTCTAATTTCGTTAACTAAACCTCTGAGGTTTTGGAAACCTCTGAGGTTTTTCTAATTTCGTTAACTAAACCTCTGAGGTTTTTCTAATTTCGCTAACTAAACCTCAGAGGTTTTTCGTTATCCTTTTTTCTCGTTCCCAAACTCTGTTTGGGAATGCCTTCCTGCAACGCTCCGCGTTGCGAATGGCGTTTAGGAACCAGAAAGAAAATGGGTTATTCGACGCGGAGCGTCGAGGAAGGCATTCCCAAACAGAGTTTGGGAACGAGGGAGGAGGGAAATCCGTTGATTCATCCGTTATACTCATTATTCTGAAAATGCTCAAATTCTGTTAATTCTGATTCAAACCAGAAAGAATGGTGGGCAACGTTTTCCCACCAGAACTAGCTGTTTAGGAACCATCAATATGCAATATCCTTTAAGCGAAAAAATTGGTGAACCCGCTTTATTTGTTGGAAGAGAACAGGAGTTTCACTCTTTCAACAAATGGCTGACCAATATTCCAAAAAGACTTTCTAAATCCAGAATCATTATCGCCCGACGGAAAAGCGGAAAAACCGCTTTTGTACAGCGGATTTTTAATCAGTTGTGGAGTGAAAATGGAACGGTGATTCCCTTTTACTTTGAGTTTGGTGAAGAGAAAATCTGGTATCCAGATTTTGCGATTGATTACTATTGCTCCTTTGCTTCACAGTATATTTCTTTTTTAGAAAGAGATGAACAATGGGTCAATCAGCCACTCACTTTGGAAGAAATCCGGGAATATGGACTGTCTCACTCAAACCAACGGTTAGTTGATGATGTCAATTCACTTTTTAAAGATAAAGAAAGAGAATTATATCATTCAATGTGGAAAACCGCCCGTTCTGCTCCCCATCGCTTTGCCGCCTTGTTTGAACAACGGTTTTTAGTGATACTGGACGAATTTCAATATATCACCCAGTATATTTATCCCGTTCAATATTATCAAACCGCGCCAATTGACACATTAGCGGGTAGTTATCACTCTCTTTCGGAGTCAAAAATTGCACCAATGCTCGTCACCGGTTCTTATGCGAATTGGCTACTCAACATCATGAAACAATATTTCGGAGCAGGACGCTTGAAACAAATCCGCTTTTCGCCCTATTTAACTGAGGATGAAGGTTTACAAGCCGTCTATCAATATGCTCAGTTTTATGAGGAACCCATTACTAATGAAACGGCTTTGCAAATCAATGAATTATGTCTAGCGGATCCTTTTTTTATCTCTTGTGTTATACTCAACGAATCTGAAGGAAAAGATTTAACCACCTCTGAAGGAGTCATTAATACCGTCAACTATGAAATTTCCGCCGAAAGGGCAGAAATGTGTCAAAATTGGGCAATATATATTGAACTCACTGTTGCTCAAGTGAACAATCTCAATGCGAAAAATATCTTGCTCTATTTGAGCAAACACAATGAACGCTACTTCACCCCTCAAACATTAAAAGATGAGTTACATCTGGACTTAAACCTTCATGAGATTCACCGGCAGTTAAAAATTTTCAAAGAAGCAGATTTGATTAATCAAGGTGTGGCAGACATTGATTTTAGAGGATTACAAGATGGTACGCTTAATTTAGTATTACGCAACCGCTTTGAGAAAGAAATCAGAGAAGTGGCTCCCAACTTTAAAAAAGAATTTTCCGATGAAATAGCTGCATTAACCAGAAAAAATCGCAAATTACAGGGCAAGGTGAATCATTATGCGGGCAAATTTGCAGAACATATTTTAGCCACCGCTTTTAGGAGTCGAAAACGTTTTGCCTTATCCCGGTTTTTCAAAAACGTGCTTGATACAACCCCTTTAAACCTTCAAAAGGTGAAAGAACGAATCATCATTCAACGCGAAGATGGCAAGGCAATGGAAATTGATATTGTGGCAGAATCGTCTTGTGGACGAGTCGTTTTAGTTGAAGTCAAAAAAACTCAGACTCCAATCGGGTTGACTCTGGTTGAGGATTTTCAAGAGAAGGTGGAAGTTTATCAAAATCATTTTCCAGACGCGATGATTTTGCCCGCCTATTTCTCACGGGGTGGCTTTGTGACTAAAGCGCGTGATTTTTGTATCGAACATGGGATTGGAATGGCTGAGGAAATTTTGGAATGGTAATTTATGGACGGGATTGTCATTTTTTTAAGTTCATAGTAAAATAAAAAACAGGATGGCAGACACACAGGTCTGCCCCTACCAATCTTCGAGGCTAAAGTTTTTCTTCAAAAAACTTTAGCCTCGAAACGTATTCATTGACTGTAGGGGCGAACCTGCGTGTTCGCCCTGGCTTAGCTCAAGAATACAAGTAAGCAAAGATAAAACATCCCGCAATTATTGGAGTGCTATAAGGAACCAACCAAGCTAAAATTAGCAACACATTAACCATAGTAACCGCAAAAACGGTTTTGGCTTGGCTCCGAATCATATAAGGCATTGGATACCGCCATAACATGGATATTGTGTTTATTAGAAATACAATAATCAGTAATCAAACGGGATCAAACCCAAATAATTCTGCTAATATATCCAACCGTAGATAACGGTCAATATCAAGGTGTAGATTATAAGAACATAAAACCATTTTCCGGCAAATTTAGGTGTACGTATAGGGGCTAAGTTAAATACCAGAAATACCATCAATAGTGCATAAAGAATTATTGAAAAAACGGTATGATTAATAAAGCCTTCAAACAGAAACACAAAAGCAAGAATAATCACATTATTGTCTAATGCCAACCCCATGTAGGTTTTATTGTCAATTAGTCCGAAAACATTGAAATAACTCAATCGTATAGCACTGGTGGCCACAATAAGAAATGCTCCTGGTAGGAACCACGGACTGAACTCACCATAGCTTAAGAGAAAAATAGCCGGGAATACTCCAAAACTGACAATATCTATCAGCGAATCAAGTTGCCCCCCAAAAGCTCGATGCTGATCGGTTCGCCCCGTCATTTTGCGAGCAATGATTCCGTCAGCCCAGTCAAATACAACCGCCCACAGAACGCCAATTATCGCCGCCGGGAAATTGCCCAAAATAGCATAGTAAATAGCAAGCATCGCACATAACAGCCCTGCAAGCGAACAGATATTGGGAATATCCCTAGCGAAAAAAAGCATTGTGGTTTTTTGAGGTTTTGGATTTGTCATTTCATGCCTTTACGGTTTTTAAGTCCATTACATCAATTAATGCGGCAACTAATTGACAATTCTCTGCTTCGGTACGACTGGCAATCCGAATATAACGATCAGAATCCGGTTGAGTTTTGCCCACACAGTCCTTTATGTACATATTATATTCAGTAAATAATTTTTTCGTAATTTCAGAAGCACTTTGCACATAATTTGGCAGGCGACAGAAAATAAAATTGGCATCCGGTTTTAAAACAGTCATACCTTCTATACCACACAGTTTTTTATACAGACGGTCTCTATCGGATCGAACTTGTTTACAACTTTCAATAAATTCCGGTTTGTAATCGGGTAAAAGCCGTAGAAACTCTTCTGCAAATCCGTTCACATTCCAAATATGCACGCCTTTTCGCACCGCGTCAGCAAATTTTGAATTTGCAGTCAGCATATAACCAATTCTAAGCCCACAGATACCGTAGGCTTTGCTCATGCTTTTAAAAATTGCCACATTAGGGTAATTTTCGATTTCGGGTTCGAGGCTTATTTGCTCCGGGTTCTCGGCAAAATCTAAAAATGATTCATCAATAATCAGCATGCAATCAAGTGTGTCAAGTTTTTTTGCAAGCCGAATGAGATCGAGCTTGGGAATTAACAGAGATGTTGGATTGTTAGGCGTGACCACAACAGCAATATCCGCTTTTACTCTTGTAGCAACCGCCGCAAATTTATCTACATCCAACTGGAAGGATGGAAATTCAAGAGGAAACTCAACTACTTGGCCTGAAGGCGCAGCATTGGCATATTCATTGAAAGAAGGTACTGGGACGATTAACTTACAGGATAGATGACCGGATACTATTTTTATTAACTCTGAAGCGCCGTTTCCCACAACAATTCTTGCAGCGGGTTGGTCAATTATTTTGCCAATAAGCTCAGCAAGGGCATCTTGTGCCACCGGATAATTTAGAACAATATCGTGAATTTGATCTTTAAGATGTGTAAAAATAGCCTCTGGCGGGAAATAAAGATTATAAAGATAGGCATGATCTATAAAATTATGCCGATAATAACCACCGTGTTCACCAGAGATGAACTTGTATTTTTCAGATTGAGTTTTATAATTATTTTGTGACATTTCAGATTTTGGTTTATAATGTGGTCGTGCCCCAATGGTGAACCACCGACGTTTTTTCAATTTGATGTTCAAGTTGATAAAAAACTTGAACCTCGAAACGGGGTTTCTTTGGTCGTCCTGCAAAGTGACGGACTCCAAGATTTATATTGGAATAGCCAAACTCAAGTTTGGATTCCATCACTCATATTGCATCACTACTCACAAAACGATATTTTGTGTGTCGGTTTTGCTATATGCTGGGCTTCCTATCAAAAGTCCAGCCTACGAGCTTTAACAAAAGAATACAAGTAAGCAAAGATAAAACATCCCGCAATTATTGATTGGAGTGCTATAAGGAACCAACCAAGCTAAAATTAGCAACACATTAACCATAGTAACCGCAAAAACGGTTTTGGCTTGGCTCCGAATCATATAAGGCATTGGATACCGCCATAACATAGATATTGTGTTTATTAGAAATACAATCACTAATAATAAAACCGGTTCAAAACCAAATAATTCTGCTAATAAAAGCGTAAAAAATACATGGCGAATAAGTTCGTTGTTCGTTGTTCCGGTTCCATCAGAAGAAGTCAGTCTGGAAACAACACGAATCAAAATGGCAACAAATTAAACTAACTAATGAAACCACAAAGTACCTTGTTCGGTAATTGTTGTTTCATGGCGTGACTTTTTGTTTTATCTTGGGCAACCTCTGGTTTAAAAACATTCGCTCACACGCATGTAAGTCTTCCACTGTGTCAATTTCATACCAACGTTCCTTCGCAAACAAAACACTTTGAAAATTCAGACTGCCATCAGCGATCATTTCCGCAAAAACGGTTTCATAATAATCATTAATCCTTCCAGCAGAAATAAAATGATCCAAGCGTTTAGCAACCCGTTTCCAAGTTTGTCGTGAAAAACTGTAAATATTAACTGTTTTGTAAGTCATTTCATGCGTCTTGGCTGAAAGAGAATTAAGATTAAACGCAGTGACATTGTGTGGTATATCAAGATCAGTGGTAATTGTTGTACCATTCATCCATGGCAAAATATGCGATACGGCAATTCTGCCTGGATAAAGCATATTTTTCAGCTGGGAAGGAGCAAAAACCAAGTCGCTTTCAAACAACAGGAAGGGGGATTGAATTTTATTCCGTGCCATCCAAAGCGAATAGATGTTATTGGTTGTTCTGTACTTTGGACTGACAATGTACTCAACAGTAATACTTCCCGCTATCTTATCCAGAAATTTCCGGATACTTTGTTCCAGATAGCCTACAACCACAATTAAACGTCGAAAATTATACAGCTGAAGGCTATAAATTAAGTGAGCTAAGATTTCCTTATCATTAACTTTCGTTAGACATTTAGGCATATTATCGGTTAAAGGCTGTAAACGGTGCCCAATACCTGCAGCAAGCAATAAAGCCGTTGTGATTTGTTCGTTCTGTTCAGTTTGATGCATATAGGTCGTCCTGCATTAAGTAGCAAGCGTAATGTGAGGGGAAATAAATCGTTAAGTATAACTCAAGTATAACTCAATTTTCAAGTTTTTTGTAACTTATTGATTTAACAATCAAAATTATTTTGAACAGAAAGAAATAATATGATTATTTAAATCAATACGTTATGATTTTGAAACCTCAAATTTAAACAGGATCATCCTTATGGCATCAAAAACTTGAACATCAAGTATAACTTTGTTATAATATTCATTATGATAAATAGATCATGAAAGGAATTAAAAGGAGCAAGATCGGATTATTGGATTATTTAGTCGACACTAAAATCATCATAAAATTCGCAGCCCAACCCCTTTTCTAGTTTATCATTTTCACCTGCCCTCATTTTTCACCTTGTTTGAATCAGCATTTTCAGAAAAAAAAGCCCCAAGTCAAACGACTTTGCCTATCAATGCGAATTAAGAGTTAAAATAGGAGTTCGAGGTTTAAGTTTTTTAAAGAAAAACTTAAACCTCGAAAACGCTTCAGCTTTGGGCGGACTGACAAAGCTAAAGCGTTGGACTCCAACAACAAAGCTAAAGCGTTGGACTCCAACAACAAAGCTAAAGCGTTGGACTCCATTTAAAAAAAAATCAACTCTTAACTCGCATTATCAGTGCCGTTGCACCAAAAAGACGTTGCCCACCTACCTGGCTACGTTCTGCCAATGGTGGTGGGCAAACAAAAAGACATTGCCCACCTACCTGTCTGCATTTTTGAATAGTGGGATAGGTTCATACGTGCTTAAGTAATATCACACATCTTTCATAGTCTATGATCATTTTTGTCCTCATTAACAAATCACCGCCAATAATTCCGTTCATCTCAAAACCATAATCCATATCACCAATTTGTATTATGCTGTCTTCAATCCAAACACCATCAATAATTAGGGCATCAATTCTCTTTTCAATAACATACTCATTTCCTCCCACACCAACAATTTTTCGAATCTTATCCTCTGGTTCTGAGTTGAGCCCAAATTGGCGAACGTAATCTAATGCAAAGAGGGTTGCGGCTGATCCAGTATCAACCAATACATTGTCAATTTTGAACTCAATGCCGCTATGCACAGCAGTTATGCTTATAAAAGGTAATTTCTTTCGCAGTTCAAAATTGATCAAGTTCTGACTCCCATCCATCGGGTGGTCGGAATTTCCAAGAAGGGCATTTCAGTGTTCGCAAATAAAAACTCCTTGCTAGGGTTTTTTCTATGTAATTTTCGGTATTCATCGTAAGCATCAAAAGACTTGTCAAAAATATCAAGCACTTCTAAATCTTCTATTACGAATTTATCATCTGCTTGGTGGAATTTTTTTGCTTCTATCACTAGCCATTTTTTGGGATGTTTTTCCCTAATATCTTGCCATAACATCGCTTCTCTCCTAATGAGGGTTAGATCGGTGGGTAGAGCTCAAAGTGTCCACCACAAGGCAATAATCTGAGACTTTTGCAACCTCTCAAAGTCAGCGAAGCTAAACCCACCATTAATCAATGTGGGAACGAAATAAAATTCAGTATAACAGATTAACGCAATAAACAACGACTTAAACAATCCCTTCGAGGTTTGAGTTTTTTTGAAAAACTCAAACCTCGAAATTGAAATCTCATCAAATCGTCAATGTTGATATCGCTTCGCTCGTGTTTCCATAAAAAAAGCCCCAAGTCAAACGACTTGAGGCTTTAAGTTGATTTTGGAAAGGAGTTTTTTGAGATTTTACCCTTTTTGCTGTCAGTTTCTATCAGTTATTGCCGTTGCACCAAAAAGACATTGCCCACACTGGCTAAACTCGTTTATGCACTCGACGCAGAGCGTCGAAGAAGGCGTTCCCAAACAGAGTTTAGGAACGAGAAACGAGAAAAAACTTTCGCCTCGAAGGGAACGAGAAATAAAAATAA
>JAOZSV010000060.1:0-19571 GCA_029939505.1 Thiotrichaceae bacterium
CCAGATTAGAAGCGGAACGCCCTTTACATGTCATAGAAGGTTCCTTAATGAATGGCATGAATACGGTGGGAGATTTATTCGGGGCAGGCAAAATGTTTCTACCGCAAGTGGTGAAATCTGCTCGTGTGATGAAAAGGGCAGTGGCTCACCTCATGCCCTTCATTGAAGCCGAAAAGGGTGAAGGTAATTCAATCAGTAACGCGGGCAAAATATTACTGGCAACAGTCAAAGGCGATGTTCACGACATCGGCAAAAACATTGTTGGCGTGATTTTGCAATGCAATAACTTTGAAATCATCGATGTCGGTGTCATGGTGCCAGCAGAAACCATTCTAAAAGAAGCCCGCAAACAGAATTGTGATATTATTGGTTTATCGGGATTGATTACCCCTTCATTAGATGAAATGGTGCATATCGCGAAAGAAATGGAACGCCAAGGTTTTGAAATACCGTTGATGATTGGCGGCGCGACGACTTCCAAAGTGCATACGGCGGTTAAAATTGCACCGAATTATAGTCATACTGCGGTTTATGTTCTTGATGCTTCTCGCGCGGTGGGTGTCGCACAAAAGCTCATTTCTCCCAAATTAAAAACGGAGTATGTCAAACAAATAAGCGCAGAATATGACCAAATCCGCGATAAACACGCAAGTAAAATGGGAAAACGCCAAGCATTCACTTTGCAACAAGCACGAGCCAATAAATGCGTTCTCAACTGGGAAAATGAAACGCCACCCAAACCGACTTTTTTAGGGATCAAAGTATTTGAAGACTATTCCCTCGAAGAATTAAGTCACTATATTGATTGGAGCCCGTTTTTTAAGACTTGGAGTTTATCAGGGCAATATCCCAAGATTTTGGATGATAAAGTCGTCGGCACCGAAGCGCGTCAACTTTATCAAGACGCGCAAGTTATGTTGGCGCAAATCATTCAAGAAAAATGGTTACAAGCCCACGCCGTTATAGGCTTCTTTCCTGCCAACTCTGTTAATGACGATGATATTGAACTGTATCACGACGACACTCGCCTCCAAGTCAAAACGGTGCTACATCATATTCGGCAACAAATGCCTAAAACAAAAATACGTCCCAATATGTGTCTCGCTGATTTCATCGCGCCCAAAGATAGCGGCGTTGCCGACTATATCGGTGCATTTGCCGTCACGACTGGTATTGGTATCGAAGAACATCTTGCCCGTTTTAAAAAGGCGCACGATGATTACAACAGTATCTTATTAAAATCGCTCGCTGATCGTCTCGCAGAAGCCTTTGCTGAACGGATGCACAAACGGGTGCGAAAAGAATTTTGGGGGTATGCACCCGATGAAGACTTGAGCAATGCAGAATTGATTAAAGAAACCTATCGTGGTATTCGCCCCGCTCCCGGATATCCTTCTTGCCCTGAACACACTGAAAAGGCGACGCTTTGGACATTGATTCAACCAGACAAAAATGCCGCTATCACCCTGACAGAAAGTTTTGCTATGTATCCCGCCGCTTCGGTATCAGGCTGGTACTTCTCTCATCCAGAAGCGCAATATTTTGGCACAGGTAAAATTGATAAAGATCAACTAGAAGACTATGCCAAGCGTAAGGGCATGACGGTTGCTGAAGCTGAACGGTGGCTTGCGCCGATTTTAAGATAAGTTTTTGGCATTTTTTTCCGTCCAACGCTTCAGCTTTGGGTGTTTTTAAGTCCAAACAGAAAATTTCACCTTTATTTTGTTTGAATCAGAATTTTCAGAATTTGAGAATTTTCAGAATTTTTAAAATTAATTAAAAATCAATTAAAATCAATTAAAATCAATAGCTTAATAAATTATATGACCCAAGAGGCTCTTGCAAAACTCTGAACACACAAGGTTTAAGAAATCCGATTTTTTCAAAAATCGGATTTCTAAATATCAACTCGAAGAGTTTTGCAAGAACCTCCCAATGAATGATTTTAATTTTGAAAATTCTCAAATTCTGAAAATTCTGATTCAAATCGAAAAAAAGGCAAAATCCAAAGCTAAAGCGTTGAACTCCAGAATGCAAAATCCAAAGCTAAAGCGTTGAACT
Source organism: Thiotrichaceae bacterium (assembly GCA_029939505.1). GTDB lineage: Bacteria > Pseudomonadota > Gammaproteobacteria > Beggiatoales > Beggiatoaceae > QNES01. The sequence goes on from JAOZSV010000060.1 coordinate 2,062, forward strand.
CCAGAATGTCCAAAGCTGAAGCATTTGAGAACTTAATAATAATATGAACATCAATGAATTGGCAAAACAGCTCATTAGGAAACCAAATGTTATTTATCAATGTAGGAATTATGTTGAGTGTTTATGTTGGAGTTAGGGTATTTGAACATTATAAAAATTCCAGCACAACGCTTTTTAAACAGCAAAATTCTCATCAAATGGAAGAAATGGCTAAAGATAATCTTCAAGCCATTGAGGTTGAAAGCATCAAGAAAAATCAGCTCGTTCTGGAACAGGATCATTATTTTAAAGTGAGTGGGGCAGCTACAGGATTAGCAGTAGCCTGTTATGTTTATCCCCCCTTAACTCTTTTGAGTGTTGGCATCACAAGTTATACCGCCGTTCCCATTTTTAAAAAAGCCCAAAATTCGTTATTGAAGGAACGCCATATCAAAAATGATTTACTCACTTCTATTGTGACTGTGATGTGCCTTGCGATGGGTAAATATTTTTCCTGTGCCCTTAATACTTGTGTGTATCATTGGGGGAGCAAAATGTTAGTCAAAAGCAAAGATATTTCTGCCAAAACGCTCACAAATGTCTTTGAACAACAACCCCGTCATGTGTGGATTTTAAAAAATGCGATAGAAATTGAAATCCCGTTAGAAGCGCTTCATGTTAATGATATTGTCGTGATCAAGACGGGAGAAGTTGTGCCAATTGATGGGATTATCATTGAGGGCATGGCGACGATTGATCAACACGCTTTGACTGGAGAAGCCATTCCGGCTGAAAAAGGTGTATGTGATCACGTATTTGCCGCAACTATTCTCATTAGTGGTCAGATTCAGGTCAAAGTGGAAAAAGCCGGTTCTGAAACGTCTATTGCTAAACTCGCTGAAATTTTGAATCATACTGCGGAATTTAAAACGAGTCTTCAGTTAAAGGGAGAAAAATGGGCGGATAACATAGCAACACCGATGCTTGGTCTTGGGATACTGGCTTCACCGATTATAGGACTTTCATCAGCAACAGCTATCCTCTATGGTGCGCCTGTCAACACAATTAGAGTATTAACCTCACTTCAGACATTTAACCATATGACTTTGATAGCAAATCAAGGCATTTTAGTCAAAGATGGACGCGCTCTCGAAGCATTGCCTACAATAGATACGATATTCTTTGATAAAACAGGGACATTGACGAAGGAGGAACTTGAAGTTGGGAAAATCATTCTTTGTGACGAATTAGGAGAAGACGAAATTTTAACCTACGCTGCCTCTGCTGAACGTCGATTTACGCACCCCATCGCCCGTGCGATTATTCAAAAGGCTGAAGAACGGTGTTTTCATTTACCTGAAATAGAAGAAGCCAATTATGAAATTGGTTATGGCATAACGGTTAGTCTTGATGATAAGACTATTAAAGTTGGCAGTATTCGCTTTATGAACATGGAAGGAATTGCCGTACCGTCGAAAATAGAAGCAGCGATAGCGCGTTCACACGAAGAAGGTTATTCTTTAATCATGGTTGCAATCAATGAGCAACTCAAAGGGGCAATCGAAATACAACCTCAAGTACGCCCTGAAATCAAACAGATTATCAGTCGTTTACGGCAACGTGGTATAAAACATATTGCAATTGTATCTGGTGATCATAAACAGCCCACCAAAAAATTGGCAGACGCGCTCGGTATGGATAGCTATTACTATGAAATTCTTCCGCAAGATAAGGCGAATCTTGTTGAGCAGTTTCAGAAGAAAGGGCATCAGGTTTGCTTTGTTGGGGATGGTATCAATGATGCGATTGCGATGAAAAAGGCAAATGTTTCGATTTCTTTACGGGGTGCTTCTTCTATTGCGACTGATATGGCACAAGTGGTATTAATGGATGGTAGCCTGTCTCATCTTTGCGATGTTTTTGAACGCTCAACCAAATTGAATACCGGTTTAGAACAGAGTTTATGGTTTTGGGCAGGATACGCTGTATTTAATACTGGCAGTGCATCTTTATTACATTTGGGAGTGACTGAATTAATGACCATTTATAGCTTGGTTTTTGGGCTGAGTGTGAGAAATGCGATGCTTCCCTTAAAACAACTTGAGCATGAGAAATATAAAAAAGTGGATTATAGCAATGGTTAATGGTTAATATTCACAGCTAAGAAACCAAGTTTTTTCAAAAAACTTGGTTTCTTAATAACCGATCAAAACCTCAAAGGTTTTCAAAACCTCTGAGATTTTACTTCAACTTCTGAACCTCTATATAGAAGACTATTTTCACGCTTTTCCCTTCATAGAAATTTCTTGAGTCACTGGCATACGTACAGACTCTAATAAACGCCAATCATCCGCCGCAAGTTCTATATACCATTTGCCAACGATCAATTCAGGTAATGCGCTTTGGTAAAAATGATCACCAAAACGTTCCAATATAACAGTCTTATCAAAACCAGAGCGGGTGTGATGGTGAAAGTTGAGCGTGATTTGATTGGGCAACTTGTAATTAGAGTGTGCGTTGAACTTTAAGTGAATAAATTGATGTTCAACATCAAAACGCAGGGCGGCTTGTATTCCATAATGCACGGCTGCCTTATCACGCTCGAAAGTACGATTGATTTCTAATCCTTGTTTATAATAATCATCTGCCACTAAGCCATCATATGAATTAATCGCAAGCGAAACCGTGATCATTCCAGCAACGATAGCGGATGCGGGAAAGAAAATAAGTAACCAAACAAAAGGTTCATGATACCAAGATTTTTTCATAGTGCAATTTTTCGTTCTGGGTTAAATTTCGTTCTGAAGTTCAACGCTTCCGCTTTGGATTGGGTGTTAAATTTGAATCCAATTTTCTGCCTATCTTGTTTGAATCAGAATTTTCAGAATATTCGAGGCTAAAGTTTTTTGAAGAAAAACTTTAGCCTCGAATAGAATTTTCAGAATTAAGAGCTTCTTGAGATTTAGAAATCCGATTTAGAAATCCGATTTTTTTTTAAATCGGATTTCTTTATTCGCAGAGATTTATTCTGAAAATTCTCAAATTCTGAAAATTCTGATTCAAAATAAAGGTGAAATTTTCAAAGGATAAAATTATATCATTTTTCTGTGACGAAATACAATTTTGATTATGCCACATTTTTTGCAATTTGCACTGCAATTGGCAAAAAAGCTGTTTAAATATATTGTTATTTTGTATATACCAATCGCTAATCATTTCAGTGAAAATATTTTTATAAGGCTGTAAAGCTATATTTAACAAAGCCTTTTCACATTTTCACCGATTTGATTTCCGCTGAATATATTCAAAATGTAATAAATATGGAATAATGATTGCAAAACTCTATAACAAATTTTAAATTTTCTACATCAGAAAGTTTGTTGATTCTAAGCAACCAAGCGAATTTTGAGGATTTAACATTTTTCTGATTGTCCTTACTTCTTTTTGACAAATATTGTTGTATCACATTTTGTCATGTCGTCAATAACAGGAGAAAAAACATGTGTAAACAAATTCTATCCAAGAGCCCTCAAAAGGGTTCAAACTTAAAAAGCCTAGTCATAACAGGGCTATCTGCGGCAGTTCTTGCGGGTACAATCAATCCGATAACAGTATCTGCTGAAACGTGTAAAGCGATTTACGGTGTGCATGACGAAGGCTTGAATGACACGCAGTTTCTCACCATTGATCCGGTTACTTTCGGGGTTGTGCCGCTTGGTTCTTTACATAAGGGGCTTGATATTGAAGGATTGACTATTAATAAAAATGGTGAACTTCGTGGCTCATCTGGCGATGATGCTGTTGATAACCCTAATTTAGATGGGGTACTTTATAGCGTTGATTCCTCTGATGGTTCAGTTGAAAACATGGGTAATATTTGTTTTGAGCTTGAGGGAAATACAGTCTGTCACAGAGAAGTTTCTGCACTTTCCTACGATCCTGATGGTGGATTATGGGCTTGGGCAGAAGAATGTGGGTTGATTGAGATTAACGTAGATGAACCTGCAAATTCTCGATTGGAATTCCTTCATACTGACGTTGCTATATGCACAACATCAAAGCCAAATCTGGTGTCTCCGATTGTGGAAGACATAACGTGGGATAACGCCGGCGAAAAGATATATTTTGCAGAAGGTAATACGGTGAATGTTTATGTCCCTAAAACGGGGGATATTAGCTTAGTAAAAGGATTTGGCAAGAATGTTGAAGCCATTGAAGCATTACCAAATGGAAAATTCCTTGTTGGAGTGCATGGTGCAAGTAAACTACAAGTGCTATCTGCAAACGGAGATGTTGAGCCAGCAAAAGAGAATGTTGGCAAATACAACGACATTGAAGCTATTGCCTGCCTAACAGAATTTGGACCAAACCAATGCGTGGAAGAGGAACTGACAAAAGATTGGACTTATGTCACTGATTTTGTTAAGGATACTACAGGTAACAAAAAATTGGAAATTTACGGCATGGCTCTCAAGCAAGATGGCAACACCATTACGGTAGCTATCAGTGCCAATATGTCTCCAGATGATCCACTATATTACGATGGTGAAAAGAAAAAAGTCGTTTCTGCGGATGATCCCAATGGTGAAAATGTCAATTTCTCCGATTTTGTATTTGACTTTGATGGCACGAAGTATGCCGTTCACTTTGCGCCTGATAACGATTCTGATGCTACCGAGCTCGGTATCTATGAAAATGTCACCTTAAAAGACGTGACTAAGAAAAATAGTGGTTGGGCAACCTTCAAAAAATACAGTAACAATAGGAAAAAAGGTAGTGATTTAGGTGATTTACCAATCCATAACGACTACTTCAATTGGGATAGCGAACGTAGCGTTCCTCAAGAAATTGCTTCTGGGGACAAAGTGGCAAATGATCACTTCACGTTATTGAATGAAGATGATTTAAACACGGCGGGACTTGATTTTGCTAACGGACTTGATAATGGCACAGGTACGCATACCTTCGGCTTTAGCTTTACCAAGACTGAAGAAATGGCTGGTGAATTTATTAGCTACATCTTTACCGAGTGTCTAAACGACGGGGTTGCAATGGTGAACGAGTTGCCAACTTGCCCTTAGTATTAAGCGCTCACCAATTTGAGTCGATATTAAAATTAACGCCAGGATACAATTCGTATTCTGGCGTTTTTCATTTTAAATTCAATAAATTAGGAAACATTACAATGAATATTCTTCCCCGTTTGATAAGCGGAATTATCTTGTTGGTATTCATAATACCCATAAGTATGGCGGATCCAAGTAATGATAAACTAGCTAATGCCACCAACATAACTGCAGTTCCAACCACTTTACAACAAAATACTGCGGGTGCGACTACTGAAACCAATGAAGCATCCCCCGTCTGTTTAAGTAATGAACCAAATCCCAGTGTTTGGTTTAAATATACTCCAAACAATCCGCAAACTATTGTATTTGATACTTTTGGTTCTGATTATGATACCACTTTGTCTATTTGGAAAAAAGCCAAACATCCGCTTACACCAATTGCGTGTAATGATGATCATAGTAACTTAAAGCAATCACTGCTTCATGTTGAACTGGAAGCCGGACTAACTTACTATATTAATGTAGGTGGTTATAACGGTGCAAGCGGTCACTTAATCTTTAACGCAAAAAAAGTCAATTCACTAACCAATGACCATTTAGCCGATGCGATAACAATCATTCCAGATGTTGATTCAACTTATAGCAATACCCAAACGACTCAATCCGCAACGACTGAGGCTTCCGAACAAGTTCCCAGTTGCAATGAAACAGGTGCTGATTTCAGCGTTTGGTATCAATATTCACCCTCATCAGACCAACGAGTCGCTTTCAATACCAGTGGCTCAGATTACAACACCGTTTTATCAGTATGGACTGGCGCAACTCACCCGCTTACAGAGGTGGCGTGTAATGACGATAATGGTAGTCATTTATCGCAAGTTGCCCTCAATTTGAAAGACGGTAAAACCTATTATATCAATGTCGCTGCCGGTAAAACCTCTCCAGGAAGTTTATCTGAAAACACCGGACTTTTGGTTTTAAATATGATTTTACCCCCATCTAATGATAAAGTCGCTAATGCGATTTTGCTTGAAGAGCCGTTACCTTATAGCAACACGCAAACGACTGGTGGTGCAACTGTGGAAAATGATGAGCCATCTCCGAGCTGCTCACCTGATGCCGGGGCGAGTGTTTGGTATCTTTTTACGCCAACTACCGATTATGATAATGTAACATTTTCTATCCCAGAATCGAGTTATGATACGGTACTGTCCATTTGGCAAGGGATAGATTATCCGGTTACAGAATTAGGCTGCAATGACAATGCCGTTACATTAGAGCAGAATGTTGAATCACAAGTGACAGTAGCACTTAATAAAGATGAATCGGTTTATATTGATATTAGTGGCACGGATAAACAATCTGGAACGGTGACTTTGCAGGTTGCTGAAGGGGAAACCGATTTCAGTATTGGTTCACAACCACAAAGTCAAGTGATTGAAGTTTGTGAAACGGCAAACCTTGTCATCGGCTTAAAAAACAAAGACGGTGAAGAACTTGAAATTACTGATGATCCAATTGGTAATCAATGGGAAACTGGCGTAACACTTCCCTTTGTTTATAAATGGTATCAAGGCGAAAGTGGTAATGATAGTACGCTAATTGCTGAAATCGAAAATAATCCCGTTTTTACTCCAGCACCGACAGAAACGACTCGGTATTGGGTACGCATTACCAATCCAAGCGGTTCAATGGACAGTGAATCTGCAACCGTCACCGTCAACGGCGATAGCGATACTATCTGTGAAAGCGAAGAATCAGAAGAATCACCTGTTAGCGAGGAAACGCCAATTGGCGATGAAGAAATCCAAACAGACGAGGAAACAGTGGAAACAAACGGGCTAGGCATAGACATTGACGGTAATGAAATACCAACAACCGCTCACTTTGAGGGCAGTATTACCCTATTCGGTGAAAATGCCCCGGTTGTCGTTGTCAATCAAACCGATGACATTTCCGTCACTTTCAAAATCATCGCTGATCCGAATCATGTTGAACAAACTGCTGACATTATCATAGTAGGGATTTATACGAGAGACACCTCCTATTTTTATATGCGGCAAGATGAGAGTGCATGGTACCTCTGGGATGGCAACTTTGCCAATTTAGAAATCGCTGAAACCATGCAATTAACAGAAAGTGTAGATATGACCATCTACGAGGGGAGTTTAGGAATGCCTGGAATTTTCACAGTTTATGTTGGCTATCGCCTTGATAATGGTGGTATTTTTTATACCAGTCAACCAATAACCTTTACTGTGGAATAACGTTTTGGATATTCTGGAGTTCAACGCTTCATACTAATTGGCCTTCCAAGAAGTACTAACTCGCTTCAAATTTGTTCTAGTAGAAATTATAATATATATGGAAACTTCAAGCTATTTTAGTACAAAAAATAATTGAGTATAATACTTAGTCACTTTCTTCACGAGAAATTATTATGCGCCCTCAAACACCTTTTCCACCAAATACAGTGGCTCGTATGAAGACATTATTAAGTTCGACTACTAAAATTGATGAATATCGTCGAATTCAATGCGTGCATTTACGTGCCAAATATGAATATAGTGCTTCACAAATAGCAGAAATGGTGGGTTTAAAATGACAAACGGTCAAAAATATTCATGCCGCTTACCTGAAAGCGGGAGAATCTGCGTTAATACTTTCTGGTAGTAAGAATGAGAGTTCGAGGTTAAAGTTTTTTGAAGAAAAACTCTTAGCCTCGAAAGCATTCTTACCTCACTGTAGAACAAGAAAAAGCTTTTCTTCTGAATTTTGAAAAACGTGCCCAGGCGGGTAGTATTTTGGAAGTAAGTCAAATACACGCCGCCTTACAGAAAATTTTGGGTGAAAGAATGATCTATGATCTATCGAATGTTGCATCGTCATAAGTGGCGAAAATTAGTTCCTCGTCCAACACACCCGAAAGGTAGTATTTTGGTTCGAGAAGCATTTAAAAAAACTTTGGGAACCTAGTGTCTCGTGCTAAAAAATTGGCGATTTCTAAAGGATTACCACTAAGGGTCATGTTTCAAGATGAAGCACGTTTTGGTCGAATAAATACTCTTCGTAAATGCTGGGTACCTTCTGGCTGTCGTCCACACGTTGCTTTCGATTCGAGGCTAAAGTTTTTTCTTTTAAAAAAACTTTAGCCTCGAATTGAGTTTTTCTTCAAAAAACTCAAACCTCGAAAACAACTTATCAGAGAATATACTTATGTCTATGGTGCTGTGAGTCCACAAGATGGAGTATCTGATTTTCTGATTCTACCTACAATGACATCTCAAGTCATGAATATATTCATTGCTGAAATTGCCAAACGACACCAAAAGGAGTTCGTTTACATGCTCTATGACGGAGCACCTTGCCATAGCGAAAAGGCGTTAAAAGTTCCTAAGAATATGGCGATTGAAACACTTCCCCCTTATAGTCCTCAACTCAATCCAACCGAGGCAATATGGGATGAGAGAAAAGTTTTTTCCAAATCTGGTTTTTAACAGTATGGAAGCTGTGGAAGAAAAACTCATTGAATCAACATTACATTTTGAAATGAATCCAAAAGTTGTACCGTCTATAGTTGGTTTTAAATGGATCGTTAATGTTCTGTCGTCTGATTTTTGGCAATATGGAAGCGACTGAGTTAGTACTTCTTGGAAGGCCAATTGGTATTAGACCTTGTCCGACAGGGACTTACACCCTGCAAGAAAATGCCAAACTTTGCTTGGCGCACTGAAAATTCTCCAATTCTGAAAATTCTGATTCAAAAAGGGAGGGTGAAATTTTTTTCTCGTTCCCACGCGCTGGCGCGATGCCATTAAGTTAAGCCATGTAGGGTGGGCAACGTGGTTGCCCACCACTTTTTTAATGAGGAAGCCGTTGCACGAAAAGGACTTTGCCCACCCTACATACTACATACTGAGTCTAAGTCGTTGTTACCAAACGGAATGGGTTTCAACGTTTTCTTTACGGATACGAGCAATGGGTTGCCCCCAATGGGTAATCATCACATCGAATATGATTCAGTACATATTAATGAGGATATTGATCATGACACCAGAATTATCAAAAATACACAAAACAATCATCATGTTGCACAGAGAGCTTTTTGATGAAAGCCCTTCTCCAATGAAATTGCAGAAACTTTGCTATTATGCCCAAGGATACTTTCTGGCCAAATCAAATGATCAGGAGGCATTATTTACAGAGGAATTTCAGGCTTGGGTTCATGGACCCGTTATCTATGAATTATACCAAAAGTATAAGTCGTATGGCTGGCGACAAATTCCGACTGAATTTACATCTGACGAACTGGTTAATCAAGATACCCCCGAATATGAACACTTGAATGAGGTTGTCGAAGCCTACGGTCGATTTGATGGGGCAGCACTTAGCACCATGACGCATAGAGAAACCCCGTGGCTTGAGGCCCGATGCGATAGTTCTGAAATTCAGAGTAGGGGCGAACCTGTGTGTTCGCCCTCGTTCATTAGTAAAACTTCTCTACAACAATTTTTTTCACAAAAGCTAAAAGCGTATGGCTAAAAAAAAATCACGGCTAAAGGAAATCGCGGACTTTGATTTTAAAAAAGTCTCGTCAGAAAAACTGACTTTATCATTTGAATTTATAGATTGGTCATCCAATGCGTTTTTTATACATGGATTAGAAAAAAGCTATTATGAAAAGCTTTTTGAATGCTTTTCTACTATAAAGCGCAGCAAAGAAATAGAAATTACCCAACAGACACATCCAAGTTTAAGCCCTAAATTTATTAACTTTAAAGGTGATGGAAGTACTTTAATAAAAACCTCCTTTCCATTATCAGTATTAAATAAATTAAAAATATCCTTGAAAATGGAAACTGGTAGTGACGAAGAAGCAGAAGAAAATGCTAAGGAAATTTTGGGAAATGCCTTTGAAGTCAGTTTGGGTAAAAACTATGGTCGTATTCATGGGTTTATTTTTGACAATAAGTTCCATCTAGTGTGGTTTGATCCAGCACATAATTTATTCCCTGGTAAAGATAGAACAACCGGAAAAAAACGCAAAATAAAAAAACATTCAGATGTTGCTATAGTGAGAACTTATTGTCCAGAGGAGTTTGCCCGACTTCAAGATACCATTCTAAAGTTACAAGAAGAAAATGATGAGTTGATAGAACTTTTCGAACAACAAACAAAGCCAGAATGAAAGCACATATTAAGGTTATTAGAAACTCCGCACAAGTTTTTTGAATTTTATGGATCAGCTTACAATAACTATACTGAACGCGGTTATAAATGATCGAGGCTAAAGTTTTTCTTCAAAAAACTTTAGCCATGTAGGCCGTTGCACGAAAAGGACTGTGCAACGGCCTACATACTTCCACGACGCTCCCGCGTCGAGTGAATTTTTCACCCTTTTCTCGTTTGAATCAGAATTTGAGAATTTGAGAATTTTCAGAAGACTTATTTTATGGCGTTTAAAATTTTAAAAATAGTTGTTAAATCAATGAGTTAATGAGTATAAACTGTTTTTTAATTCTGAAAATTCTGATTCAAACATTGGAGTGGGAATCCCATTATGTGTCAACTTCCGAGTGCAGCCTACTGATTCGTTAAATCACATAGCTGTATAACCGGATATTGACGTTAAGCAACTAGCCACAAGGTAAAAATGGTTTCTTTGAACAATTTTAAAAGTTTTACCAAAGCCGAATTTGATTTATCAGAATGCCTGACGATACTCATTGGACCCAATGGTTCGGGTAAAACTAATCTGATTGAAGCGATTGAATTACTCCCATTTATCGCAAAAGGAGGTTTACCGCACAACATCACAGAATTGGGTAGAGGCGGACAATTAGAAGTGCGTGGTGGTTTACCATTTTGTGCCCGCTATGGACACGACACTTTTTCTTTAGGATTTCACCAGCTAGACTTTTCCTATTCAGTGACGGTGCAAACTAAACCGATTCCTCAAATAGTCAAGGAAAAGCTATTTGACCAAACAACATTGTTTGAAACAGTAGCAAACGATCATAATGCAAAATCGGGTCAAATTTTAGTTAAATATAACGATAAAGAGGGTATAGAAAATACAAAAACTGTCTCATCCCATCAATCATTTTTATCTCAGTATAATCATCTGGCTGACATCAAAAAACCGTGGAAAGATGAGCTTCAAGCCTTTGATTCTCCCTTTATTTTTGATCCGATTCCTAAACTGATGCGCCAATATGAACAAATTGGCAGTAATACATTTTCCAAAAATGGAGCCAATTTGTCAGCCGTTTTATATGATATGAGCTGTATGCCTAAAAAGTATGGCGACAGTTTAAAACGCCTACTGAATTGGATAAAACAATTGCCTAACGAACCCTATCAAGACTTTGATTTTGATGTGACTAAATATAATAGCGTCCTGTTTGGATTAATGAAGGATAGAAATTCCATCGGAGCCAATCTACTCTCTGATGGAACCCTGCGTAGTTTAGCCATATTGACACTCCTTGAAAGAGGTTTAGATGCCCAACCAATCATTATTGAAGAATTTGATAATGGATTACATCCCAGTCGAATCAAAGCGTTAATTGAGGCGATTGATGATTGTTGTCAACGTATGCCTATTAGGGTGATGGTAACAACACATAATCCAGCCACACTTAATGCTTTAAGCCCTAAACAATTAGAAGGGGTGGTGTTATGTACTGGAGATCAATTAATAAAACTTCATGATTTACCTCGCTATCCAGAATTACTTGAAAGTGGACAATTAGGTGATTTAGTGACAAATCGTATCATCGATCAATATTTGGCTCCTAATTTTGAAGAAGAACGGCAAAAAGAGGCATTGGAATGGCTAAAGAATCTGCCTTGAACAAGATTATTTTCGTAATAGATACGAGTTATCTAATAGAACTTTTCAGAATACCCGATATTTCAGAAGAACGAGCGATAGTTGAAGTCAGAAAACGTCATAAACAAGCGATTAATGATAAAGCATTATTGTTCGTGCCTCTACCCGTGATTTTTGAATTAGGTAATCATATTGCTGATGTACGTCATACAACACGCCGCAAAGAATTAGCTGATTCATTGCTTCAAACAATCAAAACTTGTGTTGAAAAAAGTACGCCGTGGAAAATTACCCCACCAGCAATTGTAATTAAAGATTTACCAAAATTATTGAAACATTTTGCTGATCAATCTGTGGTTCAATGTCGGGATGGTAAATGTATGGGGTTAGTGGATACCTCTACCGTGTATGAAGCACAAAATTTGAAAGATAAATATGGAAATTTTGGATATAAAGTACATATTTGGACGAAAGATAAGACATTAAAAGCAAGTGAACCAGATAGTGAAAGCGATCCATTTTTGGGATAGGACTTGTGGAATGTATTTCTATGATTTATCTCGTTCCCACGCTCCAGCGTCAATGCCATTAAGTTAAGGGCAGACACACAGGACTGCCCCTACAAAACGCCACGTATTCAGTGGCAGTAGGGGCGAACCTGCGTGTTCGCCTGGCTTAACTTAATGGCATTGAGGGTAAGCCATGTAGGCCGTTGCACCAAAAAGACGGTGCAACGGCCTACATACTGGGAATAAAAGTATCTGTTTCAGGACTCCAATTTCAAAATCGTTTCTATATCTGCCCATAAGCGAGCGACTATCCCAGACACCTCACCGCAATTAAAATCCACCACGCTCTTGCGGGCGACTTGGGCTTGGTTGATCGCCGCTTCAAAGGGAATTTTCCCCACCAAAGTGATACCGTTGGCAACGCAATATGCCCGAATTCGCTCACTGTTGATGGGATTGATATCATGTTTGTTAATGCAGAGCAGCACTGGGATATCGAAGTGTTTGCACAACTGGGAAACCCGCTCCAGATCGTGGATACCAGACAGGGTTGGTTCGGTGACAATGAGTACCCTATCGACACCCGTGATGGCGGCAGTCACAGGACATCCAATACCGGGTGGACCGTCATTGATGATCAAGTTAAGGTTCTGCTCTTCAGCAATCCGTCTGGCTTGGCGACGTACTAAAGTAACCAATTTGCCAGAATTATCCTCACCGATACCAAGCCTGGCGTGTACCAGCTTGCCAAACGGTGTATCGGAGATGAACCACTCACCGTTGACGGCATCCTTTATAACAATGGCCTTATCGGGGCAGACTATGGCACATAAGCCGCACTGCTCACAGGCTAGAGAGTCTATGACATAACCGTTTTCAAAGTAGATGGCCTCGAAGCGACACGCCGCTTGACAGTCTCCGCATTCTGAACACAAGTCACCGTCTATACTGTAGGATAGCCCACCGATGAAGTTTTCTCTGTGGCGCACCGTGGGTTCCAAGAGTAAATGGAGATCCGCTGCATCCACGTCGCAGTCAGTGAGTACCTTCCCTCTCGCCAAAGAAGCAAAGGCCGCACATAAGGTCGTTTTACCCGTGCCGCCCTTGCCACTGATGATGGTCAATTCTTTCATAGCTCTAACTCCTGGCGGATTTTGACAACCATCTGTTGAAATAGGGTTCGGTAGCGTTCATCTACTTGGACAAAGGGTATTCCTTTAGAATAGGCTTCGGCTAAGTCGCGGCGAAAGGGTATTTCCATCAACACGGGAATGCCTTCCTGCTCGCAGTAATTTTTCACTTGGTTATCGCCGCTATCACTACGGTTAATGATCACCCCAAAGGGCAGGGATAGCAGACGCATCACCCCCACAGCCAGTTCCAAATCGTTGAATCCAAAAGGTGTCGGCTCTGTCACTAGAAGACAATAATCAACCCCGCGCACGGTCTCCACTAACGGACATGATGTGCCGGGCGGGGCATCAATAATCACCGTCCTTGCTGGATCGGAAGTCTTTCTGACCGCCTTGATCAAGGGGGTCGCCATCAGTTCCCCCACGTCCAATCGCCCTTGGGAAAAAAGGACATCATGCGCGTTCATAGTCTGAACCACGCCTGTATCGACCATACCAATGCGCCGTTCAGTCTCTGTGATGGCCCCCTCTTCTGGGCAAACGTAGCTACAGACACCGCAGCCGTGGCATAAGTCTGCAAACAGGAGAACCTGTGTTTTGGACTGCGCTAGGGCATTGAACTCACAAGCCTCGCTGCATAAACCGCACAAGCTGCATCGGTCTTTGTCGATGCGAGGTACAGGAATCCCCACGGGTTGGCGTGCTTGGATATTGACATGCAGAAAGAGGCTACCATTGGGTTCTTCTACATCACAGTCGATGTACTGGGCATCAGCGACAGATAGGGCAAGACTGGTGGCTAACATGGTCTTGCCGGTTCCGCCCTTACCGCTTGCTACTGCCAGGATCACCTGTTACCTCCCTGACCGCCACCTCCTTGACCACGACCTCCTTGTCCTTGACCACCTCCCTGACCGCCGCCTCCCTGACCGCGACCTCCCTGACCACGACCGCCGCCTCCCTGACCACGACCAACTCCATTACCTTCTTTGAAGGCATTTACCGCCTCCATGACGGTACCCTGATTAATCCCCGATACGATCTGGATATCCGTGTCATCCAAGACTTCGGAAGCCTTTGGTCCACAATGCCCAGTCAGCAAGGCACCAACGCCCTTGTCGATTATAAACTGTGCTGCCTTAGTTCCCGCACCACCTGCCGCATCTTTGTACGGATTAGCTATCGCTTCAAAGTCACCTGATTCTGTATCTACGATGGCAAAATACGAGCATCGTCCGAAATGAGGATCGACTGCAGAATCCATGCCATCGCCCGTGGATGTGACTATAATCTTCATTATTGTTCTCCTTTCATAGTAAATGTCGGGTGGTTTCGAGGCTAAAGTTTTTTCTTTAAAAAAACTTTAGCCTCGAAAGGAACGAAGTGGAAACCCACCAAACCAAAATGGTGGGTTTCGCTACCGCTCTACCCACCCTACATTAAAAAAGTTGATTTTTTTTTCTGTACAAAGAAATTTAGAAACCAAGTTTCTTGAAGAAACTTGGTTTCTCATCATTATAACTGATGTTACGCACTATGTTTCCAAGATGTTTAAGAAATCCTTTCAAAAAATCGGATTTCTAAGCAAGCGGCGAAACGATGTTTAAGAAATCCTTTCAAAAAATCGGATTTCTAAGCTCGAATAGAATCGCTTTGCGTAACATTAGTTATAAGTTATTTCGTTTTCGAGGTTTTCGTTTTTTTTCAAAAAAACGAAAACCTCGAAACCATTCCTTAATGTTCGTGATTGCAACCGGATGCACCCGCCATGCGACCTGCAAGATAGGCATCAAGGGTTGCACCCACGCTTTTCTGCGCCCCAGTAACCACTTCAATACCGAGCTTTTTGAACCAGTCGATGGCATTGACTCCCATGCCACCTGCAATGACCACGTCTGCGCCAAGGGACTTGATGAATTGTGGGATTTGCCCTGGTTGATGTCCATTTAGATATGGATTGTCTTGCACCTCCGCTTTTTCTACACGGTTGTCTTCATGGACATGGGCGACCACATAGTATGGACAGTGTCCGAAGTGCATGGCCATATTGCCGTTCAAACCGAGATTATCGTTTGCCGTTAATACAATCTTTTTCATTATGTTTTCCTTAATAATTTATTTGAAGTAAGAAATCCGATTTTTTTCCAAAAATCGGATTTCTTGAAGCTCATTTGAAAGTCAGTAGAAATCCGATTTTTTTCCAAAAATCGGATTTCTTGAAGCTCATTTGAAAGTCAGTAGAAATCCGATTTTTTCCAAAAATCGGATTTCTTGAAGCTCATTTGAAAGTCAATAGAAATCGGATTTCTTGAGAGCTTTATTAAAAATGTTAAAAGACTTGCATAGCTACTTATATGACTTACCATCGCTCTATCGGTTGCTCGCGCAACCGAACTCTATTCTTCATTCTGGCTTGTTCTTCTTAGCCTTTTTCTCCTCCAGGAGATCATGATGATACGAATCTTCCCGAAGCATCTTTGCGCCGCATTTAGGACACCTTTCCTCTTGGCAGGGAATGCCACGTTTGTGTTCCATTCGTGCTTCACATTTTGGACAGATGCAATCTCCACCTGTACCCATATCGTGTCTCTTTTCCATAACTTTCTCCTGTTAAACTGATTCTGTCCTCTCTTCTAAACTATCCTGCGCTTCCAACCATAAGAGATTTATAATCCCTACAGAACAAGCTAACAACACACCTAAAATCCAAGTAAAATACCACATACGATTCTCCTAGCTAGTAAGCAGAATATTCATTTTCACGGATATATTGCACTGTAATTTTTCCGCGCAATACCCGATAAACCCAACTGGTGTATAAAACAATCAATGGCACCAAAATGACGGTTACCCAAAACATAATGGTTAAAGTGAGATGACTAGAGCTGGCATCCCAGACGATTAAGCTACTATCAGGTTGAGTGCTTGATGGCATGATGAAGGGAAACATCGACACGCCCGCTGTTAAAATCACGCTGGTTAAGGTAGCACTGCTACTGATGAAAGCCAATCCTGGGGCATTAAAGTGCGACAATAAAATGGTGATAAAAGCCCCCACAAAGGCGAGCCCTGGTATTAGCATTATCCAATGATTCATTTCATAATGACTCATCCACGCACCAGGCACCATTTCAACGCTTTTTGCTAACGGATTGGGTAAGGCATCAAGAGGTGGCATGGAGATCACCTTAAATCCATCAATTCCCACTGCTACCCACACCCCGGCTAAAGCAAATGTGATGATCAATAATCCCCCAAAGAATTTAACCGCTTTCTGACTACGAACATAAATCACATCTTCAGTGCGTAATTGTAAATAAACCGCTCCGTGCATCACTAACATCGATAAACTAATGACACCTGCTAATAGCGCAAACGGATTGAGCAAGCCCCAAAAACTGCCTGTGTAATAAGCACGTAACTCATTATCAAAATGGAAAGGCACCCCTTGCAGCAAATTACCAAACGCGATACCAAATATCAGGGCTGGTACCACCCCACCAATAAACAAGCCCCAATCCCAAGTGGAACGCCAACGTGGATTCTGTAATTTACTGCGATAATCAAATCCAACAGGGCGAAAGAAAAGCGCAAATAACGCTAATAACAGGGCAATATAAAATCCGGAAAAGGCAACCGCATAGACAATGGGCCATGCTGCAAAAATGGCACCAGCTGCGGTGATAAACCAAACTTGATTACCTTCCCAAGTTGGCCCTACCGAGTTGATAATCACGCGGCGTTCTTCATCATTTTTTCCCAAAAAGGGCAGTAATGCCCCGACACCCATATCAAAACCATCCGTCAGCGCAAAACCGATTAATAATAGGCCAACAAGCACCCACCAAATCAATTTTAAGGTTTCGTAATCAATTAACATAATATCTCCCGTTTCAACAAGGTCACTCGCAAAAATTAATAATGTACGAATTTCTCAACAGATTTCTAATTGGTTCTTGACACGCCATTTAAGAAATCCGATTTT
>JAOZSV010000060.1:19671-23917 GCA_029939505.1 Thiotrichaceae bacterium
TTTCTCAACAGATTTCTAATTGGTTCTTGACACGCCATTTAAGAAATCCGATTTTTTCCAAAAATCCGATTTCTAATTGGTTTTTGACACGCCATTTAAGAAATCCGATTTTTTCCAAAAATCCGATTTCTAATTGGTTCTTGACACGCCATTTAAGAAATCCGATTTTTTCAACAGATTTCTAAGCTCAAAAAAGAATAGTGGAATAGGTTCCTGTATCCAAGACATTTTTGAAATGGGTATTTTATTATTTGCGAATTACCCAATACCTTATTAGGATTTTTCAAAGTGATAGCGTCCTGTATGCAAACTACTTGGACCAAGTCGCGCATACTTGAACATCAAATAAAGTTCAACAACCAGCAATAGCGTATAAAAACCAATAAATCCGGCTAAACTAAAGTACAAATCACCGAGACTACGAGTTGAAGTACTTAAATAAGTTGGCAATATTTCAGCAATTGACCAGGGTTGCCGCCCCACTTCCGCTACAATCCACCCCATTTCACAAGCAATCCAAGGCAAAGGTATTCCAAACAAGGCTAACCACAACAGCCAGCGATTTTCCATAATGGTACGTTTTGCGGTGAGATAAAATGCCATCGCAAAAATAAATAGCATGAGAAAACCACAAGCAACCATAATCCGAAATGACCAAAAGAGTAAGGCAACTGGTGGAATCGTATCGTGAGCGGCGCTGATAATTTGCTCATCAGTGGCATCAACCACTTTTGACGTGTATTTTTTCAGCAACAAACCATAACCCAAGTCTTTTTTATATTTATCAAATTCAGCTTTCGTCTGTTCACTGATTTTTCCTTCCTTGAGCTGTTGACGGAGTTGCTTAAACAAGTCGTATGCTATGATGCCACGACGAATACGCGCCTCATTTTCCTCAATCAATTCTTTAATGCCCTTCACTTCTTCATCAAATGAACGGGTAGCGATAATTCCCATGACATAAGGTATTTTGATAGCATAATCCGTCTGTTGCGTTTCTTGATTCGGAAAACCAAAGAGGGTAAAAGCGGCGGGCGGTTCCTCCGTTTCCCATTCTGCTTCAATCGCCGCCAATTTCGTTTTTTGCACCTCACCGGCGGCATAGCCACTTTCATCACCTAATACAATGACTGATAATACTGCTGCTAATCCAAACCCGGCTGCCACGGCAAATGAGCGTCTGGCAAAAGCCAGATCGCGTTTTTTGAGCAGATAATAGCTACTGATGCCTAACACAAACATTGAACCGGTGACATAACCTGCTGCAACAGTATGTACAAATTTAACTTGAGCGACGGGATTAAAAATCACTTCCGTAAAACTTACCAACTCCATACGCATGGTTTCATAATTAAATTCAGCCCCAATTGGGTTTTGCATCCAACCATTGGCAATCAAAATCCACAAAGCAGATAAATTCGAGCCAAGGGCGACTAACCATGTCACCATCAAATGTTGGCGTTTGCTCAACCTATTCCACCCAAAGAAAAACAATCCAATAAAGGTTGATTCCAGAAAAAACGCCATCATCCCTTCAATAGCTAACGGTGCACCAAAAATGTCACCCACATAATGCGAGTAGTAAGCCCAATTGGTACCAAATTGGAATTCCAGCGTAATCCCGGTGGTGACTCCAAGGGCAAAATTAATCGCAAATAACTTGCCCCAAAACAGCGTCATATCTTTATAAATCTGCTTATTCGTCATGACATAAACGGATTCCATGATAGCCATAATGACGGACAGTCCCAACGTCAGGGGCACAAATAAAAAGTGATACATTGCCGTAATGGCAAATTGTAAACGTGACAATTCAACCACGCTTTCTGACATATTCGCTTTCCTCTATTCTACAGGTGTGTGGAAATGAGTATTTTTCAGATCTAATAAAACCTGATCGATGTCTGGTGCTTTCCATGAAACAGCGACTGGCTCGCTAAAAAACATCACTTTTAAGAAGTAAATAAGAACAAGCTTGATGAGTAAAACTAAAGTCAGTTCACGCACCAAGGCACTGCGCCAAAATATCAATTTACTCATGAGTTTCAATTTGAAAAAAATTCATATTCTGATAAAGAAAATCTTTTTAATAGCAATCGTCGTGCCAAATGAAAGAAATCCTATTTAACTTATTATTGTTTTAATCATTATTGTTGAAAAATCCCCACAACACAAGATACAAATCAGGCGTATTCTGCCAATAATGTCATATTCTGTTGATTAAGACTGACAAATATGACATTATTGCTTAAAATTCTTAACTGATAACTGATGTGACGCAAGGTGCTTCCAAGTTCCACCGATTTCATCGGTGGCTATTCATGTTTAACCCCTTAGGGGTTGAAACTAACCCCAACGGGGTGAAATGTAAATAGCCACCGATGAAATCGGTGGAATTGAGGTGAAATTTAGAATTTAGAAGCACCCTGCGTAACATCAGCTGATAATTGAATGATAAAACAATGAAGATTTCTAATGAAGCCAAAACCCTATTAGAATGTTTGTCTGAACCTGCTATCCTGCTCAGTCAGAACTACCAGATTTTCGCTGCCAATGCGGCTTATCGGCACCATTACCATTATGGTAAAGAAGATTTACTTGAACATCATTATTGCTATGAAGTTTCACATCACTATAAGGTTCCTTGTGATCAAGCGGGAGAAAGTTGCCCTTTAAAGGCGACTTTAGAAACGAAACAGCCGCAGCGTGTGCTACACCTGCACCATACGCCACACGGTGAAAGTCACGTCAATATACAAATATTGCCAATATATAATGACAAAAATGAAATCATTTATTTGCTTGAAATCATGCGCTGTACCAAAATTGCGAGTACACAAGCGCAGCGTCAAGGTTTAGTCGGGCGCAGTCAAGCTTTTAACCGTATGTTGGCACTGGTTTCTCGCGTAGCACCCGCTGAAACGAGCGTCTTGCTACTCGGTGAATCTGGAACAGGTAAAGAATTAGTGGCTCAAGCGATACACGCCGCCAGTAATCGAGCACAAGGGCATTTTATACCCGTCGATTGTTCTGGTTTATCAGAGAGTTTGTTTGAAAGCGAAATGTTTGGACATGAAAAAGGCGCATTTACTGGAGCGCATACCCGCAAGCAAGGCTTAGTTGAAGCCGCACAAGGTGGTACACTATTTCTTGATGAAGTCGGAGATATTCCGTTATCTTTGCAGGTGAAATTATTACGGTTACTGGAAACGGGCATTTATCGTCGTGTTGGCAGCGTTGAACCGCAACAAGCGGATTTTAGGGTAATCTGTGCTACCCATCGTCACCTCAAAAAAATGGTGAGCATCGGTGAATTTCGCAAAGATTTATATTATCGCATTAGCACATTTCCTATTTTATTACCCGCCTTACGAGAACGGCGCGACGATTTACCCCTATTAATTGAAAGCCAACTGCAACGAATAAGTCCTAAACGCCATTTATCGGTACATCCTCAAGCGTTGCAAATGTTGCAACGTTTTGAATTTCATGGGAATGTTAGAGAATTACGGAATATTTTAGAACGAGCCAGTTTATTAGCTGATGGGAACTTGATTTTGCCCGAACATTTACATGAAGAATGTATGGACGAAGAATGTATAGATTTGGTGGAGAAAACAGAGCCTAAACCTGTTTTGCCGGTTCTGATGCCATTGCGTGAAGTGGAACGACAATATTTACAATGGGTGGTACAATATTTTAAGGGCGATAATAAAACTTTAGCTAAAAAGCTTGGCGTGAGTGAACGAACTTTATATCGGAAATGGCGTACTTTAAAAGGTCAGCTGACACACCAATAATGCTGAGGTTGGGCTGCCACGAAAAATTTTTTCACCCTTTTATCGTTTGAGAATTTTCATAATACTTAATTTTATGGTGTTATATAAAAAATACTATAAAATCAACAATTTAATAAGTATAGCCTGTTTTTTTTAATTTTGAAAATTCTTTAATTCTGAAAATTCTGATTCAAAAAGGGAGGGTGAAATTTTTTTCTCGTTTCCACGCGCTGGCGCGATGCCATTAAGTTAAGCAGGACGAACACGCAGGTTCGCCCCTACAATCACATAATACGTGGAGATTTGTAGGGGCATACCTGTGTGTCTGCCCTTAATTATTGGAGTCCAAACCTTCAGATTTGGATGATTTCGCTTAAATCTCAAACACTTCCAAATCTGAAGGTTTGGACTCCAATCCAAATCTGAAGGTTTGGACTCCAATCCAAATCTGAAGGTTTGGACTCCAA
>JAOZSV010000412.1 GCA_029939505.1 Thiotrichaceae bacterium
AGTACAACGCTTCAGCTTTGTGCGTCTTGGAGTACAACGCTTCAGCTTTGTGCGTCTTGGACTCCAATTTTAACGATTTAAAAAAATATGCTTTTAAGTCAACTACTTAAACAAAAAATACCCAAAAAATTTGACGGCCATGTCACAGGCTTAACCCTTGACAGCCGACAGGTACGCCCCGGAGATGTTTTTTTCGCACTGGCAGGCACAGAAAAACATGGCGAAATTTTTATTAAATCGGCTCTACAAAATGGCGCGAAAGCGTTGCTCAAAGAAGCAGAACAGGCAGAATTTGAAATACTAACCGGCGATATTCCCTGCATTAGCCTACCCAATTTATCTCAAAAAATAGGAGAAATCGCCGCGCGATTTTATGACTACCCCTCACGCAATAAGCAAATCATTGGCGTAACGGGAACAAATGGTAAAACATCTGTCACACACGCAATTGCACAATTATTACACAGTGATGAAACGCCCTGTGGAATATTTGGCACATTGGGCTATGGCATTTATGGCGCATTAAAGCAGGGCATTCATACCACACCTGATGCCATTCATTTACAAGCATTATTGGCTCAACTACAAAATGGTCAAAATATCGTGATGGAAGTCTCCTCCCATGCGTTAGTTCAAGGGCGAGTCAATGGAATTCGCTTTGACACTGCCGTATTAACCAATTTAAGCCGTGATCATTTAGATTATCACAAAACAATGACGGCTTATGGCGATGCAAAGCGGGCATTATTTTTTTGGCCAAATTTAAAAACGGCAGTGATTAATATTGATGATACTTTTGGACAAAGCGTATTAGCCAATCTACCCCCCTCTGTCACACCACTCACTTATAGTCTCCGCGACAAGAATGCCGATATTTATGCCAATATACGCACTTATGACATGCAAGGTTGTCAGTTCACAGTTCATACGCCCTGGGGAGAAGGAAAATGTCAAATTCAATTATTCGGACAATTTAATGTCAGTAATATCTTAGCAGCACTAACAGTATTACTCCAAAAAGGATTTTCTTTATCACAACTTATCGAACAATTACCCACCCTTCGCGCCGTGCCTGGGCGCATGGAACGATTTGGACATCAACCCACTATCATCATTGACTATGCCCATACCCCCGACGCTTTAGAAAAAGCACTGTTGGCTGTCTCAAAACATTCTCAAATCGGGAAATTATGGTGCGTTTTTGGTTGCGGCGGTGATCGAGATCGGGGAAAGCGTCAATTGATGGGCGAAGTGGCACAACGTTATGCCGATAAAGTCATTATTACCGATGACAACCCGCGCCACGAAAGTTCTCAAGCGATTATTGATGATATTTTACAAGGTTGCCCAACACCCACAACAATCAAACCTGATCGTGAACAAGCGATTCGCTATGCACTACAACAGGCAACTGTGGATGATATTATCTTAATAGCGGGAAAAGGACATGAAGATTATCAACAAATTGGCGATAAACGTTTACCCTTCAGTGATAGGGCAGTTGTCTCTCATTTACTATAGGCTGAATATTAGTCTTGTGAAAGGAATTAAAGTGAAATCATTATGGAAAAAAAACAACCTCTTAAAAAGCAATTAAAACGTCAATTAAAACGTCGATTGCGAGAAGCACGTCGTCAATCAAACCATCAAGGTTTTGAATGGCAAAATGAACCGCCACATAAAAAAAGTTTCAATTGGCAAAGTGAGCCAAAATCTCTTTTTGAATGGCAAAATGAACCAAAATCTCTTTTTAATTGGCAAGATGAACCAAAATCTCTTTTCAATTGGCAAGATGAACCAAAAAGTCTCTTTGCTTGGTACGATGTGATTGGAACAAGAATTTAATTCAATTAGGCGAAGTTTTTAAAAACTGTTTTACAATCAAACAGTTAAAAATGAATCTTGGGCTGGTTAATTGGAATCCAACGCTTCAGCTTTGGCGTGATTTTGGAGCGTAGGGGTTACTGCCATTAAGTTTTCGAGGTTTGAGTTTTTTTTTCAAAAAAACTCAAACCTCGAAAGGAATATTTATTGGAATCCAAACCTTCAGAATTGGATTATATAGTTTAGAATCAAACACTTCCAAATCTAAAGGTTTGGACTCCAAGGCTTCACTTAATAGCATTGAGGAATAAAGTGGAAACCCAGCATTTTTTTTATTAAATTAATGGTGGGTGGAGCGTTCGCTCTACCCACCCTACTAAACCGACTAAAAAACCTCTGAGGTTTGATTCCACTACCCCTCATTGTAAAACTTCTAAAAAAACCTCTGAGGTTTGATTCCACTACCCCTCATTGGAAAACT
>JAOZSV010000227.1 GCA_029939505.1 Thiotrichaceae bacterium
AATAAAGTTTTTAAGGTTTAGAAATCCGATTTTTTCAAAAATCGGATTTCTTAGAGTAAGGTTTAGAAATCCGATTTTTTCAAAAATCGGATTTCTTAGAGTAGGGCGAATCACTCAAACTCAATCATAAGGTTTAGAAATCCGATTTTTTCAAAAATCGGATTTCTTAGAGTAAGGTTTAGAAATCCGATTTTTGAAAAAATCGGATTTCTTAGAGTAGGCTGGCTATTCAATTACGAGTATGGTAGGTCGGGTTAGCTTATCAAGCGTCGCGTGATAACGTAACCCGACATTTACCTATCTAAGAAATTGCCTGTGTCGGGTTACTAACCCGACCTACTTAACTTAACTTAACTTAACTTTGGCCACCCTGATAACGCAGATTGCGTTAATTCTTGGGTTTCCTGATCCGTTTCGTAAATTTCGGCATAGAGATTCGCTGATTGTTGTAATTTTTTGTGATCTAATTGCTCATATAAGCGATTAAGCGCAGTACAAATCAGTTCATTTTTATCTTTGAAACCATACAATTGATATTGTTCTAAAAATTGCATGAGGGATTCATTAAGACTCAATTGTGCAGTCATCATAAAAAAGTGCCTCTTAAATTGTTCCCAAAGCTGAAGCGTTGGACTCCTATAAACGCCCAAATCTAAAGGTTTGGACTCCAAAAAACGCCCAAATCTAAAGGTTTGGACTCCAAAATACGCCCAAAGCTGAAGCGTTGAACTCCAAAAACGGCTTCTGGAGTCCAAACCTTTAGATTTGGACGTGACCCTTTCTGGAGTCCAAACCTTTAGATTTGGACGTGACCAAATTACCGAGTGCCAAATCTGAAGGTTTGGACTCCATCATATCCGATCACTTTTGCTTCAGTTTTTTTCAAAAATCGGATTTCTTAGAGTAAGGTTTAGAAATCCGATTTTTTCAAAAATCGGATTTCTTAGAGTAGGGCGAATTACTCAAATATCAGTCAGGGCGAACAATGGTTGAAAAAATCCGTTTATTCCGCCAATCCGCTGTACTACTGACAACAACATAATAATTAATAAATTAACAATTAACTTACCGTTCGTCTTGTAAAATCAACCATTCATCGATCATCATTTTTTTTACTGATAATATCACCTACTATTTTCAATAAGAACTGAAAAATAAACGTAGGCAAGCTACGATAGACTAAAATTTCAGTCTTTCAAAAAAAGCCTAAATTGAAAAGAAATTTGACAAGTTTTCAAAAAAGGGTTATATTTTCAAATATAGAATCATGTTCAATTGTTCTGTATTCTGAGTAACAAGATAAACACAAACATGAATAATTCACTTACTTTTAAAGAGGAGTTCTATAATGACTCACAATAAAATATTGACGGCGGCTGTTGTAGCTGCTTTGTCAATGGGTGGCGGGATAGCGCAAGCCGCCTCCTCTGTTAGTATGGAAGTCGCTGCTACTCCAAGCGTAATCGCACCAGATGGTTCTACAGTGGCTCCTGTTTATGTCGCTTATGAGCTTTTTGCATATCCAGAAACTGATCCGATTACTGAAGGAACGTTACCATGTACTGCTGCTGTTACTGGTGTTTGTACAACGGCAGGTCAGTTAATCACATTGGACTATAAGTTAGATGAGGATGATATTATTGATAAGGATTTTATAGTTACGTTCGCATTAACGGGCGCAAAGTTTAAAACAGAGCCATCAGTACAACAGGTTTGGAATGCGACTACCGCAGAAACTATTGTCATCTCACCAGAATCGATCACTTCAACGAGTGTGAAATATATCGTTAAAGCTTCAGATAAGAGCATCGATAAAGATGCTGTCTTTAGGTTAGGAAGCTTCACTGTTGAAGTCAATGAAGCAGACTTTGCCAAGCCGGGCGCCAAAGTTGATATGGCCATTTCCACAACGGGTGAGGTCACTGACAATGTTTCAATAACACTGTTGGAAACAAAAGCAGGTTCTGGCATTGCAATTGGCAAGGACGGTAAATCAGCAATTGATGTTAATGTCAGTGGGTTTGCCTTTGACCCTGGTATTAGCAATGAAGTGAGGCGTGCGAAGATTGGGAAGCTGATATTCAGCAGTAACAGTATGAAAGACAAGGATTTGACCACAATCTGGACACCAGCAACCACTACTAAGACAGCAACTGTCACTAGTTTGCCTGGTTTGCCAGACGATCCAAATACTAAAGTCTATCTTGACATTGGCACAAATTGCGACAGAGCTAGTTCTCCAGAGGATGCTGTACTTGATAGCGATGACCATGAAGCCACTTGGAGTAGTGTAACTGCTACTGTTGGTACTCCGTATTATGTTTGTATCGAACTGCCTGAAGACAATGACAAAGAAGTGACACCGAATGAGTTAATACCAAGGATGCTCTTCACGGCAAAGTACACTAACGGAGTGGAAATATCGACAGCCGGTAATTTGAGACAGATTAAGCGTAATGGTGCGTTATGCAAAGTGTATAATGTCACGAGTACTGATACGCAAGATATTACCAACATCAATATCTTTAACCTGTCAGGGAAAGAAGTGACAGCGAAAGGTACCCTGTATGATATGGAAGGTAACGTCGTCTTTCAAAACGTTGTACTGGGAACACTTGCTCCGAAACAGAAACTCTATCTGAATAGTGAAAAACTGGTGGAATATGCAGAAGACGCAATGTGGGGACGTGGCGTTCTCGTAATCAGTGGTACATTTCCCATTAATCAAATGGAGGTATTTGCCTCCCTCCGTCGGAAGAGTGTCGATGGAATTGGTTCGTTTCCATTGTTGAACATGAGTAAGGGTGCTTCAAAGACTGCTTGCGAATAATAACTTTAGAGGGAGTACAAATAATGTATAACAACAGAATTTTAGGTGCTGCTGTAGCGGCAGCACTATTCCTACCAGTCGGTTCTGCATACGCCGCCGGTGATTTTGGGAACGTGAACTTTGATGATGGTACAGCCACCGCAGATGCGCTTACTGCTTGTGGGGCGAGTATTGCTTCTCAATTTGATCATGGTACATGTACCCTTAATGCTAAATTCGGCTTTGGTACTGCTAGTCCTGCTATTACTGATGTAGTAAATGTACCAACAGACGGCTTGATCTATGCGACAGAGTTGTTCACAGGGCTAAGAGAAGAAGGAAGGCCAGTACTGCCAGGCGCATTAACAGGATGCGATGCAGGAACAGGTCCAGCAGCGGCAATAATGTACACCATAGGTGCCACTTCTCTGAACACGGCTCCTGAGATGCAGATTGAATTTACGTTAACTGGTGCCGAGTTTTCTGGAGACCCTCTGTTAGGTGTCATGGATATAAGTGGTACTAACGAAGGGCTAACCGCCATAGACAAAGGGGGTGATGGCAGACAAACCGCTTCGTTCAAGATTAATTCTGATAGTGGTGCTAGTGGTTTCGAGCTTGAGACTGGTGACAGGATCATGTTGATATATCGTATTGAAAACGCAACTGCTTTGGCAAGTGAAGGTGGTGTAGTCACCATGGACATAGACATCGAAGGGGATGCGAACAGAGAAACGGTGACTATTGCGACTTCAAAGACTGCGCTTGAATATAGTTGTCGTCCCCAAGATTTAGGGAAAGTCCAGATTGATGTCACTAATGAGAACAAGCGTTTTGCGGATACTGGAATAGCGCCTGCATATCAAAAAGATGTTCCAGCAGTTGGGGCTGGGGCTGGGGCTGCGATATGTTACATCAAGATCAATAGTATATCGGACGATACAGCAGCAGATAACTATAGTATCGTGCAATGCGATGGTTCCAGTGAGTTTATATTCTCTGGTGCTAGTACTGCAGGTAATTTGGCACTGGCAGACAGTAAGTTTGAAATCACAGATGGTCAATTTGCCGCTTCTAGTAAAGATCAAGTGTACATTGAAACGGGTGGAGTTGAAGCAGATGGTAATGTTACAGCCCCAGGTTGGCTGGCACCTGACTTAAAAGCCGACACTGTGGTTAATGATTTGGTTGCGACATGGAATTTGAACGATGCTAATATGAATACCTTTGGTACCACTGGTGATGAAATGCCAATCATTATGGAAGTGGACGGCACGACGGAAATCAACACCGTAGAACTTCCCCCGATGTGTAACTTACAGCTTGATTTTAAACAGGGTAACGACGATGCTGATAAGTGGGGTATGGCGGACATCTCTTATGAAGATACTTGCTTACTGATAAAGAGAAATGGTCTGGTATGTCGTGTCTTTAACGTACCTCCTGTTGGTGCGGCTGACGCTCTCAATATCCGTATGACCAATAACTCCACTTCAGCGGGTGACTTGACATTTACCTTGTATGATAAAGACGGTAGTGAATTGGGTGCTAAAACTTTAGAAGCGGCCGATTATGAATTGATAGATACGAAGTATGGGAGTTCTGAATTTTCTCCGGGTCATACATTCCGTTTCACTTCTGCACACTTAGAAGAAATACTTAGTATTGAAACGTGGACTGGTCGTGGTATGCTGGAGATTACCTCTACACTGCCAAAGGTAGAAATGATGGTGTTACTACGTAACACCAATCCAAATGTTCCCCTCCTGACTAACATGAGTTCGGGTGCAAGAGGCTATGCTTGTGAGAATTAGGACATGATGTCATCTGTAATTGATGCAGATTGAGGATTCTGAAAAAAGGGTGGTTTTATAACCACCCTTTTTTTATGCTTAAAATTGAGCACAACGGATTAACGACAGGAAAATACTTATCAGTGGTGAAAAATTATCTCGTTCATCAATTTGACAACAGGATAAAAAATGGAAACGATAACCATCCCGAAACACGAATACCTTGAAATGCAAATAAAAATCAATCACTTGGGAAAAAAATTAGCATTATTACAAGATCAAGAATTCTTATCAAAATTAGAATTAGCTTATCACTTTTTTATTCATGTTAAGAATCAATTCCCAACAAATTATCAACCCGTTTCTATCAAACGTGGTTCCGCAAAGCAAATTATCACTTATATTGCGGATGATTTTACAGCACCTTTGCCAGACTTTCAAGACTATCTCTAATTATGGAAATACTTTTAGACACACATATTTTACTTTGGCACTTGACTGATAATTCAAGATTGAGTGAGAAAAAAAGCCAAATCATTGAAAATCCGCAACATCAAAAATTTTTGAGTATTGCTAGTCTTTGGGAAATTGCGATCAAAACCAGTATTGGCAAACTTCATATTCAACAGTCTATTGAAACGATTGTGCCACGAGAAGTTATTATTCTTGATCTAAAACTTCCTCATCTTAAACTGGTACAGAAGTTACCCTTTTATCACCGAGATCCTTTTGATCGCATTTTAATTGCACAAGCACAATTTGAAAAATTGATCATAATGACTGACGATAACCATTTTAAACATTATGATATTGATTTAATATAAAAAATCTAGCGGGGTTTCTCGTTCCCACTTTTCAGTTGCTTTTGCCACTTTAAAAATATCTTTATCATGTACAATCACGCCCTGTGAAAGCAATCCATTCGGATTTGTATTTTCTCAATTGGCTTCTATTGGAATCATACCAATCCTGTGGCGTTTTATATTGTTTTTTTCATAATGAGTAGTACAACGGATTAACGAAATAAACGGATTGACGACAGGAAAGTACAGCGAATCGTCGACAAGAAACCAAGTTTTTTCAAAAAACTTGGTTTCTAAAAATAAACGAATTACAGGTTTGAAAAATTCGTTTATTTCGCCAATTCGCTGTACTTAACTTATCAATATCAATACAGGCTCAACAAAATCGCTATGAGTACCTTGGTATAGGATATTTTCTTTCTAATTTATGGATTACAAAACAACTACAGGGATTGTATATAAGAAAGGATTGGATCGATGCTCGTTTTTAATACCGGTATCCAACATTTTAGCGTTTTTTAATCCCTTCTTATATACAATCCTTGTAGTTACTCCTGACAGGTTTTGGAAACCTGTCATATCTAGTTGTCGAGTTTATTTCATGCACGTTCCTAAATGAAAACTTTTGGTAATGAAAACTTTTGGTATTGGTTTAAATAAAACAGGTACAAAAACGCTTGGAGTTTGTCTTCAACATTTCGGTTATAAGCACATTACATACAACCTAGATGATTTAAGAACTTTTAGTCAGGGCAATTTGAATCATCTGCTTGATAAAATCAAACAATATGATAGTTGTGAAGATTGGCCTTGGGCTTTAATGTTTGAATTTCTGGATAAACAATTTCCTCAAGCACAATTCATTTTGACTAAACGAAAAACACCTGATATTTGGTTTGAAAGTCTTTGTAAACATGCTGATAGGACTGGCCCCACTGAAGCGCGTCGATTGGTTTATGGATATGAGATGCCTCACGATTATCAGCAACATCATATCGATTTTTACAACGCACATAACCAAAAAGTGATGGACTATTTTAAAGACAAGCCTAAAAAATTATTAGTGCTATGTTGGGAAAAAGGAGATGGTTGGCGAGAATTATGTCAATTTTTAAAACAACCTCAACCTAAAATCCCTTTTCCACATATCAATAAAGCGCGTACTGCATAGCCAAATTTGACGAGTTAAAATTACATTTCACCCTCTAAAAGATTGACCTTTTTTTGACCATTGTAACACCGACTACATCTCTCAAATTTATGCCGTCCGCCCTGCTTTTCTAATATTCTGGTTATCTTAATATGTTTATAAGACCACCAAATTTCTTGGAGGCTTTGTTCAAAAGCATTTCCTAGATCAAAATGACAGCCATCATCTTCACAGCATAATGAGACATTTCCATCATATCTAATGAGCATCATACGATAGGGTTGTGTGCAGGGTAATTCCAATGCTTGTGGATTTTTTAAAACCTCAAAATAGACTTTAGAACCCTGTCTTATCGTACAATTATCCGGCGGTAAACTAAAGGCAAGCTCAGTCTTCTTGAACTTGCTGCGCCAATAAGCCATTTCATCCTGCTTTTCACGCTCATTTTTGTAATCATACAATCCGATAGTGAGAAGTTCTATTAACCCATCTAACTTAGCGCATAAGACATCATTATTCTTTAGCGCATCACCATTGGTATTTTCAAGTAATCTCAGCCCTTTGAGTTTGATATATTCAGCAAATTCAACATATCTTTTATCCAACAAGCTTTCAGAAAGGCGATGTAATTTGATTTTACCTTTAAAACCTAACTTATGGGCTTGATCAATTAAATTATAGACTTTATCGCTCGACATTTTGGTAAGGATTTGGTTGCCATCCTCATCTTTTCTGACACCACTTCTATCCAAAAATCGCGGACAAAATTCACAATCTCTATTACAAGAAGCTTGTATATCGATTTCAAGGTTTGTCCAAATCGGAAAACCACTATAACGTTTAAGGATCAAAGCAATAAGCTTATAAACGCCTAAACGTATTAAAATTTTCAAAACGGCTTTCTTTAAGTTATTTAGCATTTTTATTCACTTTTTGATGAGAGTAATTCAGTTTATCCAATAAAATCAGCGTGTTATCTGAAAACTTATGCTTCACTACTTAAATACCCCAATTCTCTCAGTAAAGGCCCCCCAATTTCCAATGGTTTTTTGAGTTCATCAGCAGATA
>JAOZSV010000061.1 GCA_029939505.1 Thiotrichaceae bacterium
TTTTTTCAAAGATTTCTTAAACATCTTGGAAACATAGTGCGTAACATCAGTTAAATAATTGATAAATTATTGATTTTTATTCTATTTATAATAATGACAAGAATAAAATATTTATTAATTAATTATTCTGAAAATTCTCAAATTCTGAAAATTCTGATTCAAAAAGGGTTTTAAACATAACCTTAACTTGAAACGCCCGCCTCTTCAAAACTAGCCATTTCATTCAAGAACAAAACAGCCGATTTAATTAAGGGATAAGTGACTACCGCACCCGTTCCCTCACCCAAACGCATATTCAAATCAACTAAAGCCTCTACTCCCAAATATTCCAGCATATATTTATGACCTTTTTCTCTGGAACAATGGCAGAATATGCAGTTATCCAATATCAATTTATCCAATTGATAAGCAGCCAATAACGCAGCAGTCGTAATAAAACCATCCACTAAAATGACCAGGCCATTTTTTTTCGCCTGCAACAGCGCACCACAGATCATCGCCATTTCAAAACCGCCGAAAGTCGCCAAAATTTCAATCGGATCGCTGATCTCATGTTTTTCGGAAGCCTGTTTTAAAATGGCTATTTTCTTTCTCAAACCCTCATCATCATGCCCTGTGCCTCTTCCAGTGCATTCTTCAATTGAACGCCCAGTATATTTATGGAAAAGAAGCGATGCTGCTGAGGTATTTCCAATACCCATTTCACCAAAACTAACAATATTACATCCCGCTTCAAACTCCTGATTCAAAATCTCTTTCCCTTTGTTTATCGCCTGCATACAAAACGCCATTGACATCGCTGGCTCTTTCAGGATATTCTTCGTACCCCTTGCAACCTTAGCGTGGATCAGATTCAATTCCGGAGAAAAGTCGTGATCGACTCCTGCATCCACCACTTTCAAATTAATATCATGTTGACGACAGAAAACATTAATTGCAGCGCCCCCACTTAAAAAGTTCATCACCATCTGAAAAGTCACTTCTTTTGGATACAAGCTGACTCCCTCATCAGCTAAACCATGATCACCGGCAAATACTAAATGAGTCGGATTTTTCAATTCGGGTGATAGCGTATTTTGTATCAATCCGATTTGATGAGCAATCTCTTCTAACTTGCCCAATGAACCAACTGGTTTTGTTTTCAAGTCGATTTTTATTTGTAAAGCGTCTTTCATATTAATAAACATTTGATTTACATGGTTATTTAACTTTTAAAGGCAGCCCAGAAACCATAAAATAAACCTCATCTGCTTGTGCAGCGATATGTTGATTTATCCACCCTTGCAAATCAGTAAACTTTCTGGCATTTTCATTTTCCGGATGTATGCCCATTCCAAGCTCATTACTCACGACAATGAGTGTAAAATCCTGTTGAATAAAACTGTTCCATATTGATTTCGCCTCATCAAGTGAATTTTCAATATGGTATTCCGCGTCATGAAAGATATTGGTAAGCCAAAGCGTAATGCAATCAAGAACAATCGTTCTGCCCTGAAGTTTAAGTTTATCAAGGCTTTTTTCCTCTTCAATCGTCATCCACTTTTCAGAACGATCTGTTTGATGACGCTCTACTCTCTTTTCAAAATCACTATCCCAAATTCTCGCAGTTGCTAAATAAACCGGATTATCCGCCTTATCTTCTGCCAACTTTTGGGCAAAGCGACTTTTACCGGAACGTTGTCCACCACTAATGAATATGATTTGTCGCATAATTAAATACCTGTCTTTTCTGGTTCCCTTGAAAATCGTTCTGGAGTCTAAATCAAACCACTTTATTCCGCAAATAAACAGGTAAAGCGTTTTCAGCATTGACGATTTGTCCCTCCGCAAAAGCCGCTAATGCTAACGGAATCATAGCACGCGCTTGGGGATAACTTTCACCTTCTTGAGAAAGCCCACATTTTTTGGCTAATATATCCGCATAAATCGTCCAAGCACTACCGACACCATACCAATCCTCTGTACTCGGCAGACTGATATGATGTGGCGCAGAAACGCTTTCTTCTCCTTCACAGCGCATAATGCCTTGTTTATCAATAATATACATTCCCCAATACACCTCACTCATCCGAGCATCAATTGCTGCGAATACTTTCTGAGCACCCTTTTCAATATAAGCGGCTTGCGCTAATGTGGCTAAAGAGGATATCGGGGCAACTGGAATATCGGCGGCAAAGGCAATACCCTGTGCAACGCCAGAGGCAATGCGTAAACCAGTAAAACTGCCCGGGCCTCGTCCAAAGGCGATACCCTCTAATTCTATCGGTTTTAATCCCGCCTCTGTCAAAAGCGCATCTGCCATCGGTAAAATCAAGGCAGCATGTTGACGAGGTGCTATTTTGTACCGTTCCGTTATTTCACCGTCTAAATATAATGCACAGGAACAGGCTGGACTAGAAGCATCAAAAGCAAGTAGTTTCATCAGGCATAGTCTATCGGAAAAGTTAATACGTCGTTAATGTGAGAAGCCCCCGTCATTAACATTAATAAACGATCTAAACCCAAGGCGACACCAGCACAATCGGGCAAACCGGCTTCAAGAGCCGCTAAAAAACGTTCATCCAGTGGATAAGTCGGCAAATTGAGGGCTTGTCTTTTAGCTAAATCTTGCACAAAGCGTTGACGCTGTTCAACGGGATCGGTTAATTCATAAAAACCATTCGCTAATTCAACGCTCTGTACATATACTTCAAAACGTTCAGCCAGTTGCGGATTATCCACCCGTTTTCGTGCTAAAGCCGCTTGATTGGCTGGAAAATCCTTAATGACGGTGGGGCAGTTTTGTCCTAATTGGCTTTCAATGTGATGTGAAAAAATAAATTGCAAACCCGTTTCACGATCCAAGCGATGCGCTTTTGAAAAACCCAATTTATCTGCATAATTTTGTAAATCAAGCAGGGAACAGTTTAAAGGATGTAATCCTGTTTCTTCTTCAAACACTTGACTATAAGTTAAATGTTCGGCGGGGGGGCAATGCAATATATTCTGTAATAATTCATCGACTTCTTGGATCAAATCTTCTTGATTAAAGCCAGGGCGATACCATTCTAATAAGGTAAATTCAGGATTATGCCACCGCCCAGATTCGCCATCACGAAAAACTTTGCTGATCTGAAAAATGGCTCCAATGTCCATAGCCAATAGCCGTTTCATCGCTAATTCTGGAGAAGTGTGTAAAAACAAAGACTTAGGATTTTTTCCGTGATAATCTGTACAGAATGGCTCAATATGAGGATCAGGTACAGCGCCGGCAGAAAGTATGGGCGTTTCTACTTCTAATATTTCGCGAGCTGCAAAAAAATTGCGGAGTTCGCTATATAAATGCGCCCGAAGACGTAAAGTGTCTAAGTGGGCAGTTGGTTGCCATTTCATAAATTATACGACGCAGAGCGTCGGGGAAGGCATTCCCAAACAGAGTTTGGGAACGAGAATATGGCTTGTTCCACTAAAGCCAATATTTGTTCTTTGAGGGTAGTCAATTCAACATATTGCATATTATTTCCCCTTTATCAGTATATTCACACAAATCCGCAATCACACATTCACCACATTTCGGTTTACGCGCAACACAAGTATAACGCCCTTGCAAAACCAGCCAATGATGCGCCTCTTTTCTATACTCTTTAGGAACACACGCCAATAACTTATCCTCAACTTGACGCACCGTTTTTCCGGGAGCTAAACCCGTTCGATTGGCGACTCTAAAAATATGCGTATCGACACCAATAGTCGGTTCCCCAAAAATACTATTTAAAATCACATTAGCCGTTTTTCGCCCTACGCCTGGTAATGCCTCCAAAGCCACACGCTCATTCGGTACTTCACCTTCATGCTTTTTTATCAATAGTTCACAGGTTTTAATGATATTGCGGGCTTTCATGTTAAACAATCCAATGGTTTTAATATATTCACGCAGCCCTTCTTCGCCCAACGCAAATATCGCTTGGGCGGTGTTAGCCACTTTAAACAATATCGCGGTGGCTTTATTAACCCCTTTATCAGTGGCTTGAGCGGAAAGGATAACGGCGATTAATAATTCAAAGGGCGTTGTATAATTCAGTTCCGTTTTCGGGTGAGGATTTTGCGCTTGTAGGCGAGAAAAAAGTTGATGATGTTGTTTTCTGTTCATATTAATGACTTATGTTACGCACTCTGCTTCCAAGTCAACAAGAGGTTTAAGAAATCCGATTTTTTCAAAAATCGGATTTCTAAGCTGCGAAACGATATTTAAGAAATCCGATTTTTGAAAAAAAAATCGGATTTCTGAGCGGCGAAACGATGTTTAAGAAATCCGATTTTTGAAAAAAATCGGATTTCTAAGCTCGAATAGAATAGCTTTGCGTAACATCAGTTAATGAATGAGAATTTAATAAATCCCGAAATTAAACCTGACAGGTTTTTAAAACCTGTCAGGTTTGCCTTTCCTTAACCATAACGCCCATCAATTCTGGGATAAATGAGTATGGGAAAGTAAATAATTGAGAACCAAGCAAAGGCGAATATCCAAATGGATTGAGAGAGAGTAATCCAAAGTAGATAGAATGAACTATCTATTAAGGGAAAAATAACTCGAATGAGCGCGCCATAAAGGAGTAATGCAAATATCCAGAACAATGAACGAGGCGGGGCGGTTATATTTCTGCCGGTATGTCCAAGCGAAACACGCGCCATCATTCCTATCGTTATCATTCCGATGCCACCATAAGCGAAAGCATGAAGTGCGAGGAAAACGGAAATACCGTTTAAAATCGATCCGACTTTAAGCGCAAATCCAAGTACGAGAAAGGCGTAACCTAAGTAGAGAATCCATAGTAAAGGTCTTTTCCAGATTCCCCGCGTATGCCAACCTCCTAATCTGATTCCATGAATGAGGGCTGATAATCCAGCAAATCCCGCAGTAAAATAGCTGTTAGGATTTATCAGATCAGCTATCCCAAATAGCCAGAAAATGACAATATTACTTTTATCAATCCATTTCCAGTTTGTGACTTGAATCGGGTAATCCACCCCTTTTTCTATGAAGAATGGAATCACCTTTCTGCCCATAATGAAAATCAATGAGAGAATGAGGTATAAGCCGAGATATAAGCCATAATGAATACCGTGAAATAATATATCATAAGCGCCGAGATAAAATACAATATTGCTCATGAGTAATAAGAATAAATGCAAGACGAGGGCAAAACTTTTCCAATGTTTTGCTTTCAATAGCGGTAAAGAGATGGAAATGGTGAGTAAAAGAATAAATAAATTATCAGCGGCAGCGATGATGCTTAAAGGCACGTCAAAAAAGGGCAAAATCCGCGCAATAATCCAGAGCAAAAACAATAATAAAAGTGGATAACCATGAAGCGTTTGTATGCCCGTCCAGTTTTTGACGGCTGTTAATAGAAAACCCGCGGCAACGGCTATACTATACCCAAAAATCATTTCATGGGCGTGCCATGTCATTGGGGAAACATGAGTGAAGGGCATACGCCAGCCAAGTGCGTATATACCCATCCAGATCAATATCGCTAAAAAAGCGAAACTGCTGGCTCCCATAAAAAAAGGTCTAAATCCTAAATGTAGAAATGCAAATTTCCCCGTATTTTTTGGGGGATCAATATCAAGAATTATATTCGCCATTTGAATCCTTTTAATTAATGATGAATGATAAATAATGAATTAAATCAATTGTTTAAAGAGGTTGTTGCCAAACTCTGAATACATGAGGTTTAAGAAATCCGATTTTTTTTTAAATCGGATTTCTAAGCGGCGAAACGAGGTTTGAGAAATCCGATTTTTGAAAAAAAAATCGGATTTCTAAGATCGAATAGAATAGCTTTACGTCACATCAGTTATAAATAATCCTTGTAGTTATTGCGTTTGGGTTAAATATTAGTGTGATACTGAAACAATTATTTCACATTAACCAT
Source organism: Thiotrichaceae bacterium (assembly GCA_029939505.1). GTDB lineage: Bacteria > Pseudomonadota > Gammaproteobacteria > Beggiatoales > Beggiatoaceae > QNES01. Next base: position 5,919 of record JAOZSV010000061.1, read on the forward strand.
TTGACAATATTGTTTGCCCCATTCTAATAAAACAGGACTTTCCATCGGAGCGGCATATAAATAGCCTTGTGCAAAATCGCAACCGTGATCACGTAAAAAATCCCGTTGCTCGGCAGTTTCTACGCCTTCGGCAACAACGATTAAGCCAAGCGCATGTGCTATATCAATAGTTGAAACTGTAATCGCAGCATCTTCAGGTGAAGACATCACGCCTTGAATAAACGAGTTATCAATCTTAATACAATCCACTGGGAAAAGTTTAAGATAATCTAAAGAGCCATAACCGACACCAAAATCGTCAAGTGTGATGCGAATACCCATATCTTTAAACGTGTTCAGTGTTTTAATAATAGAGTCTTTGTCTTCTAAAAACAAGTTTTTGGTTAATTCCAATTCCAAATTTTCAGGGCTTAAACCCGATTTTTCAATCGCTTCTTTAACGACATGGACTAAACGTTTACTACGAAATTGATGGGCAGATAAATTGACTGTAATCCGTTCGATTAATAAACCTGCATTTAACCAGGTTTTTAATTGTGAACAAGCCGTTTGCAATATCCATTCACCCAAACTAATGATAAACCCCGTATCTTCAAGTATCGGTAAAAATTCACCCGGTAAAATAAACTTTTCTTGGCTATGACGAAAACGAATCAATGCTTCTGTCGCAATTAATTTTTTGGAATATAAATCAATTTGCGGTTGATAAAACAGAATAAAGTCATTTCTCTTAACCGCCTGGTGTACATTGGTTTCAATTTGCAAACGTGAAAGTGCCTTTTCGTGCATCTCAGGATTAAATACTATATAACAAGATTTACAAACGACTTTAGCATGAGCCATCGCAATATTGGCATCACGTAGCAAATCAGTTGCCTCCTCTTGATTTTCATAATAGGCAATACCAATGCTGGCTAAAGTAATCACTTCATATTCACCCAGCGAAAAAGGTCCCGTTAATTGCTTATTAATCGTTGTTGCTAACTGAGTCGCATCAGAGCCATTTTGTATTTCCAGCAAAATCATAAATTCACTACCAGAACGCGCAAGAATATCTTTTTCACCAAGACAATCCTGCAAACGTTCAGCAATTTCCATGAGTAACCAATCTCCCATATCATGCCCTAAGCTGATATTAATGACTTTGATTCTTTCTAACTCAAGAAATAATAGCGCAATATGATAGTTTTTTTCCTGCCGAACGCGAGAGATCGCTTTATCAACCATCTCTATAAAAGAATGACGATTAGGTAATCCCGTCAGTTGATCGCGCTTATTATTCAATTCGCCATCCAAGTTTTTAACGCTTGAATGTAATTCCAAATTGTGAACGTCGGATTGATGCCCCTCAACCAATATCCGAACCACTTTATTTTTGAGATGAGTAATGGGATTCAATAAAAAAACAAGGGTTGATAATTGCCCCTCGTTTTTTTGTATTTCAACTTCACAACGGGCAAAATTTCCCTGAGCGGCGATGGCAACGGCTGCTTTAATATCAGCTTGGGTTTTTTGGGAATGTGTTGCAAAAGGCATTTCCCAAAACAATTGCCCTTGCATCGTATCACCATCATCACCTATCAATGTCATGGCTTTCTGATTAAACTCCTGCAACGTACCATTGGGCTTGAGCAGAACCATTATTTCAAGGGCTTTATTGAAAGTGTTTTGAAAAATGCTTTCCTTTTTTTGCAATATGATCAGCTTAGACAAATAACGGAGGGTTTGCCTGAATAAAAACCAAGTCAATTGTTCTTTTGGCAGCACTTCAACCTGCGTTTTTTCCATCAATACAGGCTCGATACTTTCATTATGTTTAGTCAATAAAATTATCGGAATAATAGTATATTTTGATAACCAAGTCAATATTTGCTGCTGTTGAACTTGTTCTGCCTTATAGCCTACCAGATATATGTCATAACGCTTTTTTTTAATCTGTTTTAAGGCAATTTCATAATTCGGAGCCCAATCAATATTCAACGGATTCGTTTCTTCATCTAATATGCGACGAATCTGAAGATAATCTTGAGCATTTTCTTCTATAAATAATGTACGCACTAAATTAACCTTTTGAATTAGTGATGGGTGTTACGGCATACCAAAGCAATCTTATCAGCCAAATAACACATTCAATTTCTTCCACAAACCTTCAAGTATTATTAACTGATGTGACGCACTATGTTTCCAAGATGTTTAAGAAATCCGATTTTTTCAAAAATCGGATTTCTAAGCGGCGAAACGATATTTAAGAAATCCGATTTTTGAAAAAATCCGATTTCTAAGTTTGAATAGAATCGCTTTGCGTAACATCAGTTATTAAGAGGCACTTTTCGGGCTCTCACGATATTTAAGATAGCCAACGAAGTCGAGTAATTCTGCCAGATTTTTGGATGATAACCACTTGACTTCTTGATTTCGAGGATAAAGTTTTTTGAAGAAAAACTTTATCCTCGAAAGTTGGTTTTGTAACGCTTGAACTCCAATCGCACTTTGAATCATTTCAGTTTCTCCTTTAGAATGGATTCAAAATAATTTAAAATGTTGCTGTCTTTAGAACAAAAAATTGAGTGATAAGTTTTATAACTTATTGTTTTTATTTAGAAAACAGATTGCGCGATAGCAAATACAATTAATTATGATCTTTCTCAAACCACGTTATTGGCTTTTATGGATTGGCATAGGGTTATTATGGTGTTTAATCCATCTTCCCTATCAATGGCAATTAGCCGCAGGGCGAAAAATCGGGCGCATTGCTTACCAACTCGCACCGCGCCGCCGTCGAATTGCTAATATTAACCTAAAGTTGTGTTTTCCTGAACTCAATAATATACAAAGAAGGCAATTATTACACCAACATTTTGAATCTTTAGGGATGGGATTATTAGAAATGTTGAGCGCGTGGTGGTTGCCAGATGCCACTTTAAAACCATTAGGGCATATTCAAGGGTTAGAATATTTACACGCTGCCCTAAAACGAGGCAAAGGGGTGATTTTACTCAGCGCACATTTTACCTCATTGGAAATTGGAACCCGTTTTTTAACGATGCACACACCTATTCATGCCACTTACCGCCAACATGAAAATCCCCTGATAGAATATTTTATGAAAAAAAGCCGCGAGTGCCGCGCGGAAAAAGCGATCCCTCGTGATGCTGTGCGCGATATGCTGCGTAGTCTCAAAAAAAATAAGCCCTTATGGTTTGCCATTGATCAAAATTTTGGACATAAAAATAGTGTCTTTGCCCAATTTTTTGGTATTCCTGCTGCAACCAATACGGCAACTTCTCGCCTAGCACAAATAACTGGAGCCGCCGTCGTACCCTTTTTTGTGCAGCGTTTAGAAAATCATCAAGGCTATAAAGTGATTTTACAGCCCGCGCTGGATAATTTTCCGAGTGAAAAGCCAATGCAGGATGCGCTGCGGATTAATCAATTAATTGAGGCGCAAATTCGCCAGGCACCAGAGCAGTATTTGTGGGTGCATCGGCGATTTAAGGATCGCCCTGAGGGAGAGGAGGATGTTTATTTAATTTGATTTCACGAAAAACCTCAGAGGTTTTGAAAACCTCTGAGGTTTGGCTCGATATTGAGAAAGCTGAAAAAAGTCAATAAAATGTTTATTGAATCAAACTATCAATATTTTTTGTAACGACTCAGGGCAACCACAAGGGATTGCCCCTACATCAGAATATTTTCGTCAGTCTTCATCAGAATATTGTTGTAGGGGCAATCCTTTATGGTTGCCCTGAGTCGTTACGATTTTTTTTAAAAAAATCCGTTGATTTCATAAATCCGTTGTACTTATATAATGACTGACGAAAAAACGACTTACAACTCATGGCATGTTAGCTGGATTATCCATTGAAGAAATCGAAACCTACCTCAAACAGAGGAAAAAACAAGTTAAGGAATGAGGTTTTAATAACTGCCGAAACTTTAAAGCCAAACCTATCAGGTTTAGTTTTGGGGTACTAAGGAATGAGGTTTACAAATTAGAATTAAGCCTCGAATGCCCCTACGTCAAAGATTATTGTAGTGGCAGATTTGAGACTATAAAATTAACTACTTATAAATCAAATATTTATTGAAAAATAACGTCAATCAGAAACGTGATAATTTAAAATTTGTTTTCAAAATGCTATAGATTTTTTCAAATTAAGGTTTATAATAATCTTTATAAGTGAGTTTTTTAACTTATGGCAAGGAGTGGATAATTTTTTAAAATCTTAAAAATTATCACCTTTCAAAAGTCATTTTAATCAAGAGGAAAAATTAATGTCGAATATCAACAAGAAAGCGATTGCCAAAAAGGCATTAGCAGGTGCTGTATTGTTAGCCACAAGTCCAGCTTGGGGGAAAGGAACAGGTGGTGGTAGTACTGAAGGAAAAAGCCAAATAGGTGTCAATCATCTATCTTTAGATGTTGCTCCAGGTTATGGCTGTACTGTTTGTGCAGATAAACAAGATGTTCTGGGAAAGAGCGGCAGCAACTTGACACCCAACAACCTTAGCATTGCTATTGATCCTTTTGAAACCTCCTATGTTGAACTGGTATTTACCGTGCGCGACATCTTGGCAAAAAACAAGGATCACGTCTTGTTTTTGGTTTATAGTCCCCAAACATCGCCTTCTCCGCAAATGCCAACGCCCAAGTCACTCAATAAATTGGAACTTGATATGTCTGCGATGGAAATCCTCGCGATATATAACATTCCTGCACAACAGATGATGGCTGCTAATCCTACGCGCTTAGGAGCCGCCAATCCTGCACCCCATAGTGCAGTCAGTTTCAGTGTCAATTTAGACGCAAGCATACTGCCTACCTTTATGGGGGATAACGAGAAAGCATACCTCCAAGCTGCATTAATGACGACGGCCAATTTTAATGCGGGGAAATATGATACCTTGATTTTGTCTGAAATGGATACCCTGAGCTTTGTAGAGATGACCTGTCCAGAAAATAATGCGTCTATTGCAGTGGGTACTAATGAAGCAGATGAAGGTACAATGACGGTAACTGATTACAATGGAGACGTAGGTAAGACAGTAACAACAAGTGCAACTGCTTCATCAAGTAGCTCTGTCACATTCGGTCCAGGTAAAAGCGGAGAGTAATGGCAACTTGTTGACAATCAAATCAGGTCATGGCAGATTAGCAAAATGTAATCCATCTCATACCTGAACAATAACCATTCATAAAAAGGGAATCAATTTATTTTGATTCCCTTTTTTTTTGTATCAGCCTTGAAATCAATTTCAAGGCGAAAAGCTAAAGTTTGCTAAAGCAAACTGAAAGAAGAGCGACTGAATTAGCTGGATTTTGGCTTTCGCCTCACTGCCATTAAGTTTTCGAGGTTTGAGTTTTTTGAAGAAAAACTCAAACCTCTTCGAGGCTAAAGTTTTTTCTTTAAAAAAACTTTAGCCTCGAAAGGATTTATAGTATAATTATCAATAAGTTATGATGTAGGTTGGGTTAGCGAAGCGTAACCCAACCCTCCTTCTTATTGATGGAGTCGGGTTACGTTATTTCGCGACGCGAAATAAGCTAACCCGACCTACATTTATAACTCTTTGATTAATCTTAACTTTTTCCTTAACTTAATGGCAGTGGGCTTTCGCCTGGGGTGGTGAAAATTCGTTTAACCAAAAGTTGATCCCCATTCCATGACAAAAAATATTAGTTTAAAAAACAATGTTCGAGGTTTTAGTTTTTTTTCAAAAAACTAAAACCTCGAACTTACATTTATTGACTTTTTTCATTCACCATTCCAGTAGTGCTCTCTTTTTTTAGGATGGCTGAGTAGTTACAAACCTCGAAACCATTCATAAACGTCCAATCATTTTATGGAAAATGCTATTCTGTCGCCAAAATGTTGTTAACTCTTTACGCAAAGTCAGTGGCAAGACTTGAGATTCTATGGGCGTATATAACGCATCACAGACGGCTCGATAATACCAAGCAAATTCTAGCGATTGGATAGCACGGAACAGCCCGAAAAGCAGACGCGAGCCAATCAAATAAGCCGCAAATGGAAATGGAAAATAGCGACGTATGAGCCAAATCGTATTGCGCGTTGGATAATACACTCGCCGCCAATTAGTACGTCCAATAGCTGATTGACGATGTATAACCCGACAAGAAGGATCATAAACGATTTTATAGTTAAGACGCATCACTCGGATAGCCACTTCCATTTCATTTTGATAAAGAAAGAAATCCGCAGGATACCATCCGATTTTTTCAAACAAGGTACGGCGAATAGCAAAACCACAGCCTACAAATGCCATTGATTTCCCTGGTTCATCGTTTTTAGGCAAATGCCAAGTATAAATTTGTTCACCTTTTAAAGATTCAATGCGACAAGCAACGACTCCCACATCAAGGCGAGTATCCAAACATTGAATAATGCGATCAAGTGTGACATTATCTACAGGATGCGAGTCATCATCTAAGACTAATAGATAATCGCCTTTAGCTTGCTTAAAGCCGACATTATAACCCGCAATACCTGTATTATGTGAAAGGGAAATCACATTAATCCAATCGGTTTGAGTTTGCAAAAACTGTTTTGTACCATCAGTAGAGCCATTGTCAATGGCAATAATTTCAACATCGTTACGATCTTCTAAAAGACGTGATATTTGCGTGATGGTATAGCGAGTTTCTATTAGACGGTTATAATTAAGAAAAATAATACTTAATTTTGGTGTGGTTATTTTATTCATTTCATCTCTCAGAAGAATTCAATTTATAATGCGAATGAAGAGTTGAATTTTTTAAAAATGGAGTACATTCGATTTGAGGTTTGAGTTTTTTGAAAAAAAACTCAAACCTCGAATGGTGAATGAAAAAAGTAAATAAATGTAAATAATTGTTTTTAAAACCATTTTTTAATGGAATGGGGATCAACTTTTGGTTAAAAAAGCCGAATTTTCACCAGCCCCTACAAAACCTCACGTCTTTCAGGATTGTTGGGGCGAACCTGCGTGTTCGCCCTTGTTTTCATCCATGAGTTTTGCAAGAGCCTCTGAATTATAAAAAATTGTCCTGTACAAAGATTCAGCACCACCAAAAAAAGAGCTAAAAATGACTGATTATTTTAAACAATTATGGGCGGATTTAGCTATGTAGGTCGGGTTAGCTTTTTTTGCAAAGCAAAGTAACCCGACATTTTCCTAAAAATTCAATTCGAGGCGAAAGCATTCGATGTTTTAGTAGATAAATGTCGGGTTACGTTGCGACGCCATCTAACCCGACCTACATGACTAATTCACGTTGGATAATGACGGTTGAAACGGTAACAAGGTGCAGCGCCCTACATGGCTACGCTCACTGAATTTTCAGTCAATTTGCTCAATTCATCAGATTCATTTTCCAGCAAATCTTCAATATCTCTCTTCAAGGTTTTAGCTATCTGACGCAATACGGTGAGCGACGGTTGACATTGCCTCATTTCAAGTTGACAAATGTAATCCGTCTCAACAGTGCAAGCGATCGCTAATTGTTGTTGGCTCAAACCACGATATTCTCGCCAGACTTGTATTGGGTGTTCCCCATTCAATAAACGGTCAACCCATTCAACGGGTATTTTTTCTTGTGGCATTGCCAAAGCGGTATCAAATTCATGAATATCATCAAGTTCTTCTTTAAAATCAAGCAATTGTTGATATTCTTTGTAAGGAATAATAGCCCATTCTGGTTGCCCCTCTTTTTCTAGGATTTGGACATTCATTTTTTATATGCTCCTCCGCGTGGTGCAATCTTAATAACAAGAATCTCCAATTCCGTCTCATGGAGAGTGTAAAAAACGCGCCAATCACCAACCCGCAAGCGATAACCCGGTCGCCCCTTGAGTTTTTTGACATTTATTCTTAATAACGACAGGATACAGGATTTCAAAGCGTTCGCTCTGTTTCAATTATCAATAACAACTTGGAGATAATCGAAGTTTATTTTTTCTGGTTCCCACTCGCTGGAGTGGGAACCCATTCTGGACGCGCCAGCGTCGCAGTTCGTATTGAACGCAGGCGCGTGGGAACGAGAAAAATTGTGGGTTCCCACTTCTTTTAATAGGGCTTCTACCGCTTCAAGTAGTTGTAAATCAACATAAGGAATGGTCACGAAATAACTTCCCGTATAATGATGAGAAACCAAGTTTCTTCAAGAAACTTGGTTTCTAAATGTCTGCGAGGCTAAAGTTTTTTGAAGAAAAACTTTAGCCTCGCAAGTTATTTCGTGACCATTCCTAAGTGATGATAGCCGCGGCGGCTTTTCCTTCTTGCTCAATAATGATTTGTTCTCCCATCAAGGTTCGATTAATGAGTTCTGGAAAACGGTCATTTGATAGAGGCCTGTTTACTCTCATCATGATTAATAATATTCCATTGTCAATTCAGTAGCTGGGCAATGTTAGTGCAACGGCATCATAAGGGAATGCTGAGTTTCCATTTCGTTGTGCGACGCAACTACTTGGCTAAAACGAACAACTTCCAGTAGCAGAATCACATTGTATCGTATCTTGGGGTAAAGAATAGAAAGCGCCATTTCCAATCTTCTTTTCGGATATAAGACCTTTTTTTGTCATTTGTTTCAATAACTTTTGAGCGTCTTCAAAAACCATATCATAAACAGAAGCCACTTCTATTGGAGCGACCTTCCCATATCTAGCGATGAAATCAAATACTTGTGAAAATCCAGCTTGGAGTTCTTTTTGTTTCAATTGATTCTTCGATAATTCTCGAAACCAGTTGTCGAATGTCTGATAAGGCGTATATCCTCTAAGGAGTATCTCTTCTCCAAAACCTCTTAAAAGAAAACTCGGAAAACCTCGCACTCCTCTTTGAAGACACTCCGCAATATCTTCTTTAAAAGCATTTTCTGCTTTTTGACTTTGTATCGTTTCTAAAAAAATATCACGATTCAGTCCGATTTCATCAGCTAATGCCACCTGAACATCAGAGTGCTGGATTGCCATTCTTTCCGCAGATGCAGCTTCACGAAGACGACGCAAGTAGAGCTTCCCCATTTCTTCACTTTGGAGTTTAGCTGCTTCAAACGCGATACAGGCAGGATACGTTGAAAAGATATCATCCTTAATATCATAATAAACTTCCACATCCACTGGCATATTGTGATGACGAGACGCTTCTGCCCAATGTTCAGCCACTTGTTTATACCACTGAGCTCCCCCAATACCTGCACCTGGATCGCTGAAGTTTCGAATATCCTCCACGAGTCCACCCATTACAAAACTGATAGATATTTGTTTCCCATAGACTTCCTGTATTTTTCTCAGGATCGGTTCAGAACCCCAACACCAAGTGCAATAAGGATCTGTAAAACTGACAATTTCTAAAACTTTTATTTCCATAAGTACCTCTTTTTTCTGGTTCCCATTCGCCGGAGTGGGAACCCATTATGGACGCGCCTGCGTCCAATACGAGCTGCGACGCTGGCGCGTCATCACTGCATTCCCATACCGGCGCGTGGGAACCAGAAAAAACGCCCAAAGCTGAAGCGTTGGACTCCTGAAAATGTTACCGTTTAACGTCTCGCAAAGCGTCTATTAACAACAGGACAACACCAATACTGATGGCACTGTCAGCAATATTAAATGCGGGCCAATGCCATGCTTGATAATATATATCAATAAAATCAACGACATAGCCATATATTATTCTATCGGTCACATTGCCCACCGCTCCGCCTATGACGAGGGCAAGTGCAGAGGCTAACCAGTATTCTTGACGCTTGATACGGTTTAGCCACGCAGTGATTATAGCAATCACAATGATGGCGAGTCCGGCTAAAAACCAGCGTTGCCATCCTCCAGCGGTGGCTAAAATGCTCCAAGCTGCCCCCTTATTGTGTAATAAGGTGAAATTAAAAGAGGGCATTACTGGTATTGATTGATAGAGTTCCAAGGAAGCACTGATCCAGATTTTAGTGATTTGATCAAGTACAACAACTAACAGGGATAACCATAACCAGATTAAAGCACTTGATTCTCCTTTTTTAAGGGAGGGCAATTGAGAAAACCAATTTGTTTTAGGCATAATAACGTTGTTCACCTCTGCCCACGATATTTTCGATACAACGCCCGCAGAGTTCGGGATGTTCAGAATGCGTTCCCACGTCTTCACGATGGTGCCAGCAGCGCACACATTTAGGATGTTTAGAGGGTTTTGCTTGAAGCCAAAAACCGTCACAATCGACCGCTTGCGCGGGTTTTGCACTGAGCGGATGTACATTTGCGTAGGAGGTAATAAAAACAAAGCGTAATTCATCGCCAAGCGTATTCAATTGTGAAGAGAGCGTCTCTTCACAGTAAATATCAATTTCGGCTTCTAAAGAGGAACCAATGGTTTCTGAAACGCGGAGTTTTTCTAATTCCTTGTTAACCGCTTCACGCATAGTAAACAGTTTTTCCCATTTTTCCGACTCGACAGCATAAGGAAATAAGCCTTCATACCACGACGCTTCTAATAAGACGGATTCACCCCGTTTGCCTGGCATATTATCCCAAATATCTTCCGCCGTAAAACTGAGTATGGGAGCAAATAAACGCACGAGGGCTTCAGAAATGTGATAGAGGGCTGTTTGTGCGGAACGTCGAGCAAGGCTATTGGTTTGACAGGTGTATTGACGATCCTTAATGATGTCAAGGTAAAGGCTACCCATTTCCATCGCGCAAAAATGGTGGAGTTTTTGATAAACCTGATGAAACGAATAATCATTATAAGCGGCAATGACTTCTTTTTGTAAATGAAAGGCGCGATCAACTGCCCAACGATCAAGGGCTAACATTTCTTCAGGGGCGACGCAGTCTGTTTCAGGATTAAAATCGTGCAAATTCGCCAGTAAAAATCTCGCCGTATTGCGTAATCGCCGATAGGCATCAGCAACCCGTTTTAAAATTTCATTAGAAACGGACATTTCGCCGCTATAATCGGTGGCGGCTACCCATAGGCGCAAAACATCCGCGCCCAAACTTTTGATCACCTTTTGCGGAGCGAGCACATTGCCCAAGGATTTAGCCATTTTTTTGCCCTTCGCATCCACTGTAAAACCATGTGTAAGCACGCCCTTATAAGGAGGTGCGCCATCACGCATGGCAACGGAGGTGAGTAGCGAGGATTGAAACCAGCCGCGATGTTGATCAGAGCCTTCTAAATATAAGTCCGCAGGTACGCTCAGATGTTCATGGTTTTCCAAAATCGTTGCGTGAGTGACTCCAGAATCAAACCAGACATCAAGGGTATCTGTGATTTTGTCATAATTATCAACGTCTTCCCCTAATAAGTCAGCCGGTTCAAGTTCAAACCAGGCATCAACCCCTTCTTGTTCAACCCGCTGCGCTATCGTTTCAATAAACTCTTCTGTGCGAGGGTGCATCTCTCCCGTTGTTTTATGTACAAACAGGGCGATAGGTACGCCCCAATGACGTTGTCGTGAAATGCACCAATCTGGTCGATTATTGATCATGCTTTCAATGCGTTGCAAACCCCAGTCAGGTGTCCAAGTGACTGTTTTTGCTGCTTTTAAAGCGTTTTGACGCAAATTTTGTTTATCCATGCTGATAAACCATTGTGGCGTTGCCCGAAAAATAATAGGGGTTTTATGCCGCCAACAATGGGGATAGCTATGACGAATACGGCATTCATGGACTAATTTACCCTCCGTTTTGAGAACCTCAATAACATGTTCATTCGCACTAAAAACATGTTCACCTGCAAATAAAGGGGTGTCGGGTAAAAATTTGCCATTTCCATCGACGGGATTATCAATAGGCAAATTGTAACGCTGACCAACGACATAATCATCTTGACCATGCCCAGGAGCGGTATGCACTGCACCTGTACCCGCTTCAGTGGTCACATGTTCGCCAAGAATAATTGGCACCTGACGATCATAAAAGGGATGTTCTAAATGCAAGCCCTCTAAATCTTTGCCTTGACAATAAGCCAACACATGGTAATGTTCTACACCATAACGGATCATCGTGTCTTTGAGCAAGTCTTCAGCTACAATAAGACGCTCAACGCCATATTGTCCTTCATCGCATTGCACCACCGAGTATTCCAATTTAGGATTCAACGCGACTGCTTGGTTAGCAGGTAATGTCCAAGGTGTTGTTGTCCAAATGACCACAGATAATGGTCCTGAACCGACATGATCAGGCACATGATGACAACAGGCTAATAAAGCCTCTTCATTGACAACAGAAAAGCGGACATCAATGGCGATAGAGTCTTTATCCTCATATTCGACTTCCGCTTCCGCTAATGCCGATCCGCAATCGCAACACCAATGCACGGGCTTAAAGCCGTTGTACAGATGTCCCGTTGCGATAATCCGCCCCAAAGCACGGATAATATTGGCTTCTGTCTGATAACTCATTGTTAAATAAGGGTTTTCCCAAACCCCGTTCACGCCTAATCTTTTGAAGTCAACACGTTGCTTATCGATCTGTCGTGTTGCATATTGGCGACAAGCCTCACGAAATTGGCGAGCATCGACTTTATGACCTGCTTTGCCCAGTTTTTTCTCCACTTCTAATTCGATGGGCAATCCATGACAATCCCATCCAGGCAAATAGGGCGCATCAAAGCCGTTTAAAGTTTGGGCTTTGATAATGATGTCCTTGAGAATCTTATTGACGGCATGACCAATATGAATATCGCCGTTGGCATAAGGAGGACCATCATGTAGGATAAAAGTCGGGCGATTTTGCCCTTGCTGCCTCAGCTTTTGATATAAATTCATCTCCTCCCAGCGTTTCAGGAAATCTGGCTCACGCTTAGGCAAATTGCCACGCATGGGAAAATCGGTTTTGGGGAGATTTAAGGTGTCTTTGTAGTTGTTCACAGTTTTCTCGTGTTGATGAAATTAAGTTTTAGAAAAATTTTCGCGTCGATTCGAGGTTCAAGTTTTTTCGGTAAAAAAACTTGAACCTCGAATATTGTTAGAATCAGAATTTTCAGAATTTGAGAATTTTCAGAATTAAAAATCAAGTGAGTTTTCATAAAAGGTTTTAAATTCTGTTAATTCTTAAATTCTGAAAATTCTGATTCTAACAATGGAAAGTGATTGAAATCAATTGTTTATAAAAAATTGTCTTGTACAAATATCTGTTGTACTAAGATGATAACTTAAAAAAAATGCAAATTAAGAGTTAAAATTGGAGTTCGATGTTCAATTTTTTCTTCAAAAAACTTGAACATCGAAAACGCTTTTGGGCATTTTTTGGACGAACGGACAAAGCTAAAGCACTCCTTTTTCAAACAAATTTCAACTCTTAATTTGCATAAAACATGATTATTTATGATAGCATTTATCTTATTTTTTTATTGCTTTTTGAGCCTCTTGCAAAACTCGCTTTTTCGAGTTTAAATTTAGAAATCTGTTTCAAAAATCGGATTTCTTAAACCTCATTTCGAGTAAAATGTAGGGTGGTTTCGAGGCTGTGGAGCGTTCGCTCTACCCACCCTACTTCGCTAATTCTGTTTCGTTAGTCCATGTAACATCTTCGGCTTTCTCACCTTTTCCGGCATTGATCTTATTTTCTAAAACTTCTAGTATTTCTTGATGCAATTGATCAACGGTGTGAAATTTCTCAATTAAAAGTTTTATTTCAAATAGCCCATTGCGAAAATACTCAGAAAGCACGTTATTGTTTGGCAAAAAATCTTCTAACAGACATTTGATAAAATTGCCATACTCGTTGTCATTGCCATGCATTAAGCAAAGTAAGGGACGTTGTTTTTTAAATGCTATAACCGATATTGAGATTATCGACGAGATCAGTTGGCAATAATGTGAGTATTGATTGACGTTTTTCAGCACTGCGAAGACTTGGACAATCACATAATAAAGCAATCAAACGCTTCTTGTCGAATTGATTATCCGGTTTTGGCGTTTCTACAGGAGCCGTTTTCAGATGAAGAACCTCTGCAAGCACTGCCTCTACATGATCAAGCCCTTGTGGATTTTGTTTGACCAATTCAAGCAACTGGTTTGCAGATTCGGCGGGTGCTTTATCCACCGTAATATAGCTCAAATCGTAGCCATACTTTTCTTTCAAGTAAAAGCACAGTTCATTAAATTGCGGTTTAGGCAGTCGTTTAAGATGATTATATAACTCTATTGATGACTTCTTCAGTGTTGGCACAGATACTGTGTCTCCTCCTTGCAACTGAGCATCAACTTCTTTAATCTCCGTTTCTAATTGACGGATCTGATTGGTTAAAGGTACTTTATCCCCTTCATTGAGTGTATTTTCTCGTTGGTTAAAGGTAACCTTATACCGCACAATTAATTTTTCTCTTTTCTTTTCAAGCAGTTGTTTCTGAATAGACGTAAATGTTGAACTAGACATGATATTATAGATTTTTTGTAGAGAGCCAGCAACATCCTTTTCGTGCAACGCCATTTTGTTTACCCTCTATTTTTTTAAGGGTTTATGCATAGGTTAATGAGTACTGAGATCAACTCAAGTTGAGAATCCGAGCCAATATTCTGCAATCACTTGAATTTTATGATAAAAATTGGCATATCCATTTTTTGATGGGCAGCAAGAGCAAAATGAGTCGTTTATCATTAAAAATCAATAGTTTATCCACATCATAGTCGTTGGATAAGTGGAACACACTCTAAAACTTATGGTTCACCACTTACGAAAACCGCTTTAACATAGATAAACTACTACTCCGTTGCTCAAAATTAGCAATTCTATCACGCAAGCTACTCATCTTTTTTTGAACAAGTGGCATATTTCCTTCATCTACCAAAATGCCATCAAGTGATTCCGCAATTCGTTGGGCATGGTTGAGCAGTAATTCAAATGCCACACGCCCCCCAAATGGTCCCGGTAAACGCATAAATAAAACCAAACCAGACGTATTAAAATTAGACATATATTGCGGATCAAAAATACCGGGTTCAACCATATTTGCAACACTATATACCGGTTCTTGAACTTTAAGTTCTCCCACCCCGTAATGGTGAAATATACTCATTTTTCCATATTTTAGCCCCAAATCTTCCAATACCGTTAAAAGGTCTGTTCCCGTAAAGCCCATTTCATTTTTTGTAATCACATACAATGCAATGATCATTTCAGATTTTCTTTCTTTTGAAGGGATGGCTTCTTTAGGCGGTTCTTCATCCAATATTTGATCTGATGAAGGAGTCGCCTCCGGTGTTGAAAGGTTTTCATCAATTGGCGCATCAAACGCCGACTTACCTTCATTTTCAATCAAAGGTTCATCAAAATAGCTATCTGTATATAAATCGCCTTCTGAATGAGCAGCGATATTGGCTACTTTGCGATTACGTTTACGCTTATAACGTTTCCAAATCAGCACGGTGCTGATAATAATAGCAATAATACCTAAAACCCAATATAGGTTATTCATATTTAACCCTTTTTCAAATTAATCTTTGTAGAGGAGATTTTAATTTACTGTTCATCTGGAAATTAAAAGAAGCCCAAACATGAACCAAACCTCCGAGGTTTCCAAAACCTCGGAGGTTTTTCGTATTTAAAAGTCTATAAATAAGGAATAAATTTCCAAATTAGGATTGATACCATACGATAAGGCGATAGAGATAACTTTCCTCTCTATACCGCTTTTTAGCCGCTTCAAACAGCGATTCATCATCAGGATAGTTGAGAACTAAATCTTGTAAGGTGCTAATATGAGTGGGTAAGTAATTGATAAGGAGATTGTCTTCATCGTTCGATTTATTGACTTCAAGCGGTGTTTCGTCTGGGGCATTTTTCCACAGTTCCGTTGGGCTTTCATGCAAAATTTTATAGGGTGGACTTTCTTGCCCCCATTTCGTTTCAGCCGCGTTTAATAAACTTTGACTTGTCGTGTATTGGGTTTTCCAGGTTTCTACCGTCTGGATATATTTATTGATATAAGTGTGTAACCGGCTCATAAAATCTCCTTTACTGTTTGATTTTAAACCCGTTTTTTAATTTTTAATTCATAAGATAAGGTGCATCAAATAATTTAGTCAACTTTAAAACAAGACCTGCCAGGTCAGGGACAGCGACTTGACTTTGACCTGGCAGGTTTTCTTTTGAACCTGCCAGGTCTTGTTTTGACTTTGATTTGAAGAAATTATTTCATTCCTTAATGACTTTGAATACGCAAACGAGTCTCAACGAAATGATTTTGACTCATAGCGGATTGTATTTCAACGGTTAAACTTAAACGGCTGAGGCGTTTTTTTAAATAGTCTAAGGCTTGTAAATTGGCGACTTCTAATACGAGATCAAAATGTTCTTGGCGGTATTCAATCCGTTTGAGCTTAAAACCGGGTGTGTGTGTCAGGGGAGAACTGATTTTATTGAGAATGGAAAGGAAATTATCCCCTTTTTTTATGTGGATTTTTTGTGCGCGTAACGCTTTAAGTTTTTGCTCCATTTGTACACGCGGATTAACCACTTTACGCGCCTCTGGAAATGTTTCACGATAGACTTTTTCAATTTGCGCGTTCAATGCTTGACGCTGTTGAGTCAGTTGTTGGTATTCCACGCCTTGTTTTGCCATAATCAGCCCGCCCCATAAGATTAATAATAGAGTGGTTAATCGCCAAGGGCGTAATAAGGAAATCACTTTATCTTGTGGGCGGTAATCACCTTGTAATAAGTTCAAGGGTTTCTGTTCAATTAACCCTTGTGCTAACCAAGCGAATATTCCCTTTTCATCTGTATGCTCTGTGATGGGAAGCCCTAGTGCCTCTAACTCTGTCAACGCACTATTTGATTGAGTGCCACTGAAAACAGTGATTTGTTGAGGAGGATTCGTTTCAAATTCAGTTAAAGCGATTTGCAGGGCGGCATTAAGACAATCTGATTCAATGGCAAAACCACTATATAAGCCTGTGCGTACTAAAACAATCTCATCAAGATAGAGTATGCTCCAGCCATTGGCAGATTTAGGCACGGCGAGAATATCTGGCATTAATATCGCTGGAGTCAATCCAGCGGCATTCAATTGTTGGAGATAGCTCTCCATTTGTGAACGCGCAATGACGGCAACGGCGATATTTCCTGAGATGGGCTTTCCTAACGCGAAATGTAAGTTTTCTATCTCATCAGCGAATTGTTCTTCAAGTGCGTAGGGTACAGCTTGTACGATGCGTTGCCATTGTTTGGTGGGAATATCCGCTTCTGTTAATACCACATCAGTACCAGGTATTAACACAAGCGGCGGGCGAGTGCGTGGAACAGTGTCTAGGGATACATCTGTCGCACTTTCTATAAGTTGCCCAGCGGAATCAAAAATAGCCCAACTGATTTGTTTATCAGTATGTAGGCGAATGAATAAGGATGAACGCATAAGAGTTCATTTTCGATTTCAATATCAGTTATTGAAAATAACCAAGTTTTTTACACTTGGTTTTTAGTGGCTGTTATTTCGTCTCTGGCTCTTCTGTTTTCACGGCACAGCTTGAAAAGCCAAAGATAGAATAAGCAGGGCAATAACCGATCATGGCTGTTAATAGTGGAATAGCCCCAATTGCACCCCACCAAGTTTGAAAATGAAACCCAGCTCCAATAATGGCTAAACCCATTATTGCTCGGAGTGTTTTATCAATACCACCTACATTTGCTTTCATTATGCTTTCCTTTTGATATAATATTGAAGTAATGGTGAATGGTTTCGAGGTTTGAGTTTTTTTTCAAAAAACTCAAACCTCGAATGGTGAATGATGAAGCCCATGAATAAATCAAAATTTTCTTTAAACTATTGATTTCATTCATAATTCATAATTCATAACTGATGTTACGCACTATGTTTCCAAGATGTTTAAGAAGCGGCGAAACGATATTTA
>JAOZSV010000062.1 GCA_029939505.1 Thiotrichaceae bacterium
AAGCCATTGAATTTACATCGAAATCACACGATAGGATGATACCCATTCCAGAACATTATAAAGACTGGTTTAAAAAACCTGTTAAGATCATTTTATTGGCAATGGAGCCATCACACGAAGAGAAAGTGATCCCGCAAAAAACCACAGAATTGAATCGTTTTGCTGGTACTATCTCATTGACTGAAGAACCGCTTGAATTTCAAGCCAGTCAACTTTCACCTGAACAACAAGCCGCACAACAACGTTCCTTAGAAAGAATGAAGCACGGTTATCCATTAGGGATTGCTGGTATGAAAAGGGAGCAATTTTATGATTAAAAGTTTTAAAGACAAGGCTTTAGAACAGTGTTGGCGAGAGGAACTGTGTGGAAAGATAAGAACGAATTTAAAACGTCGTATTCTTATGAAACTTGACTCTATGGATTTAGCCACTTGTATAGATGATTTGCGAAAACCTCCAAGCAATCATCTTCATCAATTGACCGGAAATCTAAAGGGCTATTGGGCAATACGAGTCAATGGCCCTTGGCGTTTAATCTTTCGATGGTCTGAAGGTGACATTTATGATGTGTCACTGGAGCAATATCATTAATGACGATTTCCAATTTGGAATATAATTAAAATGGATCTTATATTATGAACATCACTAAACGCAAACCTTTTACCCCGGGTGAAATTCTCTTTGAAGAGTTTATGCAGCCGCTTAATCTAACCCCTTCACTCCTGGCTGATAGGATAGATGTGCCGGTTCAAAGGATTAATGAAATTGTTAATAGCCAAGCCGGGATTACGCCTGATATTGCCATTCGTTTAAGCCGACTTTTTGGTACCAGTGTTGAATATTGGTTAAATATGCAATTAAAAATTGATTTATGGCACATCATCAATGACAAAGAAAAACATCAGAAATATCAATTTATTAAACCCATTGAATGGCAAGAGGCGGTGGTATAAACTTTTCATACCTCATCATAAACGTAGGGTGAGTCCTATGCACTGTTTTTGGTAAATAAATTATTTGAAAGAAGCAATGCGTTTTTGGAAGAGGTGCATAGGACGCATCTTACGCTTTTTAGTTTTATTGACTGTCGTTTTTGGCTTAACTGCTTTTGTGGAACAAGAGCAATGAACGTATTATTGTAAAATTGTCACTTGTGTTATTCTGTCAATTCTAATTCAAACAAATAAACTTGGAGAAATCTAAAATGCGCTTTTTATCTCAACGTGGATTTACACTCATTGAACTTATTATCGTATTGGTTGTTATAGCGGGCGGCATTTGGCTCTATTCTGCTATTTGGGGAAGTGACGATGAAGTGGAAAAGAAGGTTTCAACTTCGCAACAATTAGCTGAACAGTGGCATATACATTCACCACATGGCTATTTCAAATTAGGTAATAGAAAAAAGTGGGTTGCTCCGTATTTGTATGTAATATCTGAAATAACTACTTTAGAGGATAATATACTGTTTTTTGATGAAGATAACGATTTTATTAAACAAGATGAGAAATTGTTTTTTTATCAAAAAAATACTTTTATTAGAAAAGAAGGGAAGAGGCAAGTGGGCTTAAATCTAAATCCGTTATATTCCACATATTATGTAATATGTGCTTTTAATGAAAATATTTTTAACATAAAGATTTATGATATAGAAGACCTACCATCACGGGGATTCGATTTATGGTTATATAACGTAGGACAACACGAACCTTTATTCAAAGCAGTTAAATTGCTCCTAGAACAATACCATGATCTTGCCGAAAGACTAACGGTTCTTCACGAAGGGCGAGCCAAAATTATCAGGGAGTATGGCAAAGGTAGTGATGTCAAAGCACTTGATAGTGACATTAAAAAACTATCTGCTCTTGGCTGGGAATTGACTAAAGTCACAAAACGGTTTTTTGTCGCCATTAAACCCAGAATGGTTAAATTGGAAGTGGCAGCCACTCGTCAACAAGCCCTTGCTGGGTTAAGAACTTTTGAAAACGAGATTGATTCAGCGCAAACGACTTCTTCTCAATCGTTGGATGATATTATTGCCAATATTGATCAAGCGGTGAAAAAACTTGAAAGGGCTATTAATCAATAACTACAGGGATTGTATATAAGAAAGGATAAAACCATTGGATGTTTAAAATCATGGTAGTGGTACAATATTCGTTCTGGAATCCAAACTTTAGTTTGGCTCTTCCAAGATAAATCTTGGATTCCTTTAGGCAGCAGGACGACAAAAATCCTTTCTTATATACAATCCTTGTAGTTATTTTTAGGGAAAAAACATTAATTAGCAAGTAAAACTATGAAAACGCGCTACATACATTTGCTCATTTTACTTTTCATCACCATTGCAAAGTCAGCCGCTATGCCTATACCGGCTGATTTAAAGCCAATTTTCGTACAACACAATCCCCAACAAATAGACGTAGCAGCACTCTTAGCGTTAAATCACCAACGCTATCGTCAAGACATTTACTATGGTATGGATATCCTTCTTCAAGATGCCAACCAAAATGAATATTTCCTCAGTACCCCGCGTGCCAAAAATCACTTACTGGCTCAGTTTATTGATAACAGGAACACATTAAGTTATCTATTCACGGCGAGCCATTGCACCAAAAAAACCTGTACGAGCCAAACCAAGGGCAGTTCCTTTGCCACTTTTCAATTTCAAAGCAATGATGTTTCAGATATCCACCCCTCAAATCGTATTCATGCCAAATGTGATTATGAAGGCACTTATCGACGTAAATATCCTGACAAAACCAAAATCGAATTTGTGTTCAAGCAATGTCAAATTGTCACCTTAAATGAAAAAACCGTCAGAAAAAATAGGATTTCCGATGAATCCAAAGAAAATCATATTTCTGATAATACCTTTGACAAAGAAGAAAAGATTTCATCTGATAACCTCTTTGAAAAAAACGTTGGAAAATGGCAATATTGGTTGAGTGCAATAATTGCTATACCAGTAGTGGGATTAATTTTCTGGACGCTTGTTTTACCGAGTTTATCACGTTTTTGGCACTGGATATCGCCACACACGTATCGTAGCTGGCATCATTACCGGAGTCGTGACAACCGCCATCACACAATATTTTTGGGGAACAGAACCGGCAGCACTCTCTGGTGGTGGCTATTGTAGTTGCATGGTTATTAGCAGAACAAGTGTAGCTCGTGTCCATCCGGAAACACTTCCTTATTTGTGTTTGCACGTCACGTTGATTACCTCCAAATTGGTGAACGCCGTTTATCTCATTTTGAAATTAAAATGGGTGACGTTGATTACGGTTTTGGCATGTGTTTTAGGAATGGATTTTATGCTTCATACCGACGCTATCATCAATTTGAAACATAAAAAAATAGAATTTTGTGACTAACCAAACGAGAAGTCTGTTGGAGTACAAAGCTGAAGTTTTGTCTAAAGCATTTATAATCAAACAGAGGAAATTTGAAACTATACTTAACACGGCAACAAACTTTTTTTTGTGGTTGCCTCACTGCCATGAACCTATCCCACTATTCAAAAATGCGGAACCATGAATAAAAATCGTTTTGTTTTTAACCAAAAAACGAGGGTTAAGAAATCCGATTTTTTCAAAAAATCGGATTTCTAAGCTCAAAAATGAATAGTGGGATAAGTTCATTAAGTTAAGTCTTGGAGTCCAAACCTTTAGATTTGGAAGTATTCGAGGTTTGAGTTTTTTTTCAAAAAAACTCAAACCTCGAAAACTTAATGGCAGTGTTGTGGTTGCACTGAATAGTTACGTTTTTTGTTGGACTCCATTTGAGGCTAAAGTTTTTCTTCAAAAAACTTTAGCCTCAAAAACACCCAAAGCTGAAGCGTTGGACACACATAAACGTTTGGACTGGAGTACAACGCTTTAGCTTTGGACACACATAAACGTTTGGACTGGAGTACAACGCTTTAGCTTTGGACACACTTTAAAAATAACAATGCGTCTAAGTAAACTTAAACTCACAGGTTTTAAATCTTTTGTTGATCCCACAACGCTCTCGTTTCCGAGTGAGCGGGTTGGGGTAGTTGGACCTAATGGTTGTGGTAAATCTAATGTCATTGACGCGGTGCGTTGGGTGATGGGAGAAAGCTCCGCGAAACAATTGCGTGGGGCAGCGATGAGTGATGTCATTTTTAATGGATCTCGCACACGTAAAGCGATTGATCAGGCTTCAATTGAATTAGTATTTGAAGAAGTCAATGTGCCCCAATATCCTGAACATTCTGAAATTGCAGTCAAAAGACAGATTTCTCGTAAAGGGCAATCAACCTATTTTCTAAATAGCGTCAAATGTCGGCGTAAAGATATTACAGATCTGTTTTTAGGCACAGGTTTAGGACCACGTAGTTATGCCATTATTGAGCAGGGCATGATTTCTCGCCTTATTGAGGCTAAACCAGAAGAATTGCGGGTATTTTTTGAGGAAGCCGCCGGAATTTCTAAATATAAAGAGCGGCGCAAAGAAACTGAACAACGGATGAATCATACCCGCGATAATCTGGCTCGATTGGATGATGTGCGTAATGAATTAGATAAACAATTAAATAAACTCAAAAAGCAAGCGAAACAAGCTGAAAAATTTCAGGAATTGAAAAAATCGGCGCAATTGCTGAAAGCGCAATTGCAAGCGATACGATGGCACACGTTGGATACGGCTGTACAGGAGCAACAACAGTTCATTGATGAACAATCGGCTGTTTTAGAAAAAGAGACTTCTGCGTTGCAGAATTTTGACTCAACGCATAAACAGCAGCGTGAAGCGCAAACTATCGCACAAAGTACGTTAAGTGATGCACAGGCGCGTTTTTATGAAAGTGAAAGTGAAATCAGTCGCTTAGAGCAAACCATTCAACATGGCAATGAGCGGCGCGAGCAATTGCAAGGAGATTTAGAGCAAATTGAAAATTCACAAGATGAAGCGCGTCGCACCCTCACATCAGACGAAGCACAAACGGCAAAATTATCCACCGACATCGCTGAAACAGAGGCGGAATTAGAAACGCAATTAAAGGATGAAAAATTAGCCCAGCAAGCCTTGCATGAGGCGGAAGAGGATTTGCATGAATGGCAATCTATTTGGGATAAATTCAATCAACGTTCCGCTGTTCCCACACAACGCGCCCAAATTGAACGCGCTCGGATGGAAAATCTGGAGCAACGCTTAGAGCAAAGTAAACAGCGTCTTGTTCGCCTTGATGAAGAAGGAAAAGACTTAGATATCAAAGCATTAGGAAAAATGGTTCGCCATTTAGAGGCGGAAATCACTCAAGTCAAATCCACCCTTTCAGAAGCGGAAGCAACGCTCAATATCCATTATGAAGCTGCCCTTAAATTGCGCGAGGAGACAGAAAGAGAATCCACCCAATTACAAGCATATCAATCAGAGCAGCATAAACTGAGTGGACGTTTTGCTTCACTGGAAACGTTACAAGAAGCAGCTTTAGGTAAAAATGATACTGATTTGGTTGCATGGCTAGAAACACAAGGCTTGCACGATGCACCACGTCTTGCACAATCTCTGCGAGTGGACTCTGGCTGGGAACGGGCGGTGGAAAGGGTTTTGGGAGCGCGTTTGCAAGCATTATGTGTGGAAGATATGACGGCATTGCAAACGGCACTGGAAAATCCCCCGCAAGGTGAATTGATTGTCTTTGACATAAAAAGCCCTTCTAACAACTTGTCAAAGGAAAAGGGCGAATCCCTTTTATTAGACAAAATCAAAGCACCTTGGGCTTTAAGCAGTCTATTGACAGGGGTGCGAATTGCCGATTCGCTCACTGAAGCATATCTTATGCGTAGCCAATTAGCGGCGCATGAATCGGTGATTACCCCATCTGGTATTTGGCTCGGCTCTCATTGGCTCCATAGTCAACAGGGCGTTGATGAACGTGCTGGGCTGTTAGCGCGTGAACAAGAAATTAATGATCTCACCACCCAATTAGATCGCCTCAATGAAACCGTGCAAACAGTCTCTCAAGAGTTAGCGCAGCACCGTACTACCTTGCATGAGCATGAAAGTCATCGCGAACAAGCGCAATTGCGCGTCAATGAAATCAGTCAACAACTCTCTCAATTGCAAGCGCAGCATAGTGGTAAAGAGGCACGTCTTGAACATATTAAAGCACAATTAGAACGAATTGCCAATGAACGTGCTGAATTTACAGAACAAATTGCTAATGATAACAAAGACTTAACTTCTACCCGTAATAAATTACATGCCGCCCTAGAAGAAATGTCGCAGTTAGCCGACGAGCGGGAAGAATTAACGCATAATCGTGAATTATATCAAGAAATGGTGGCGCAAACCAGCCAAACCTGGCAGACGGCAAAAGATAATCGCCATAAAATTGAAGTACGGGCAGAATCGCTACGCACCGATCAAGCGCGTTTGCAGCAGGGCATTGATCGGTTAAAAACACAATTGGCACAATTGCATGAACAACATGATGAATTACAACAGAATTTAGAGAAACAAACGGCTCCTTTAGAAGGTTTACAAGCAAAATTAACTGAACATCAGCATAAACGTACTGAATCTGAAGAAGTATTACTCCAAGCGAAACAAACCGTCGCCCATTTGGATGCCGCCTTAAATGATTATGATGGGGAACGTCACCGCCTTGAAACACGCTGCAATGAACTCCGCACGGATATTGAAAAAGCCCGTATGGAATGCCAAGGTAATGAAGTGCGTCGGCAAACTTTGGATGAGCAATTAGCTGAAACAGAATTTAGCCCAATCGCATTGCTGGGAGATTTGCCAGAATATGCCGACGAAGAAAGTTGGCAAGCACAGATTGATGCTGTTGAGCGTAAAGTGGAACGCATTGGCTCAGTTAATCTTGCCGCCCTCGAAGAATTTGAAGAAGAATCGGAACGTAAAAAATATCTGGATGATCAAGGGAATGATTTAAACGAAGCTTTGAACTCGCTGGATGATGCGATAAAAAAGATAGATCGTGAAACACGGGTGCGTTTTAAAGAAACCATTGACAAAGTCAACGGCTTTTTACAAACCATGTTTCCCCGTTTATTCGGCGGTGGCGAAGCCAGTCTGAAAATCATGGGCGATGACATACTCAAAGCGGGTGTTTCCATCATGGCACGCCCTCCCGGAAAACGCAATACACATATACACCTACTCTCAGGTGGAGAAAAAGCGTTAACGGCGATAGCGTTAGTCTTTGCGATCTTTGAACTGAATCCTGCCCCGTTTTGTATGCTAGATGAAGTGGACGCGCCCTTAGACGATAGCAATGTCGGTCGTTTTTGCACCCTCGTCAAAGCGATGTCAGAACAGGTGCAATTTATCATTATCAGTCATAATAAGATTACAATGGAAATAGCCGATCAATTAATCGGCGTGACGATGCAAGAAGCGGGCGTTTCACGTCTTGTTACAGTTGATATTGATACGGCGGTGGATATGGTAAATGGGTGAAATCGTCATCAATAACCGAATTTGGAGTCCAACATTAACTTTGGGCGTATTTTGGAGTTCAACGCTTTAGTAATAGTAGGGTGGGTAGGAACGAAGTGGTTTCGCTCTCACTCTACCCACCCTACGCTAAATTATTCATCATGAGGAGGTAAACATGCAAGCCATTGAATTTACATTGAAATCACACGATAGAATGATACCCATTCCAGAACAATACAACAGGTTGAAAAAACCGGTTAAAATTATTTTGTTAACAATGGAGCCATCACATGAAGAAGTGAACCCGCAAAAAACAAGCGATTTGAATCGTTTTGCCGGTACAATATCATTGACTAAAGAACCGCTTGATTTTCAAAATCGCATACGGGGTGAGTGGTTATGAATCAATTTTTGTTGGATACCAACATCATTCTGTATTTATTAGGTGGACGTTTAGCCGAACCATTGCCAGAAGGTCACTATTATGTTTCTGTCATGACAGAAATTGAGTTACTGAGTTATCCTGTTCTTGATACACAAGCTGAACAACAAATTCGAGATTTTTTGGCACAATTGACATTAATTAATTTGGATGAGCCTATTAAGACAAAAGCCATTCAATTGCGCCGTCAACACACACTTAAATTACCTGATGCCATTATTGCGGCAACCGCATTGACATTAAATGTGCCACTGCTCAGTAATGATTTACGTCTGAACCGTATCTATGATTTAGATTGTAGGCAATTAAAAATCTTTGATTTACCAACAAGTTGATTGGATACAGTGCGCTGGCGCGTGGGTTTAAGGAAACGTACAGATTCAATCGGTGTATGACTTCAATCGGTGTATGACGCTTCGCTTATACACCCTACGTTACTCAAAGCAGGTGTTTCCATCATGGCACGCCCTCCCGGAAAACGCAATACACATATACACCTACTCTCAGGTGGAGAAAAAGCGTTAACGGCGATAGCGTTAGTCTTTGCGATCTTTGAACTGAATCCTGCCCCGTTTTGTATGCTAGATGAAGTGGACGCGCCCTTAGACGATAGCAATGTCGGTCGTTTTTGCACCCTCGTCAAAGCGATGTCAGAACAGGTGCAATTTATCATTATCAGTCATAATAAGATTACAATGGAAATAGCCGATCAATTAATCGGCGTGACGATGCAAGAAGCGGGCGTTTCACGTCTTGTTACAGTTGATATTGATACGGCGGTGGATATGGTAAATGGGTGAAATCGTCATCAATAACCGAATTTGGAGTCCAACATTAACTTTGGGCGTGTATTTTGGAGTCCAACGCTTTAGCTTTGGGCGTTTTTTGGAGTTCAACGCTTTAGCTTTGAAAGTTTTTTGGAGTTCTCTCATTCCCAAACAGAGTTTGGGAACGAGAGACGAGAGAAAAAGGTAGGTTTCGTACCTCTACACACTCTACCCTTTTCTCTCACAGTTAGGCTCTTATATTAACACAAGCATCACCATTTACAAAAACATCTGTATAAGAATTACCATCTACATAAACAGTAATTTTTTTATTTGGATTGCTACCTAAATCAAGACGATATTGACCACCTCTTGGATATGCTGTATTGCTATTCCATGATGTAGATACTCGCATTGTTCCATCGACTTTCGAGCCATCACTACGAACTGCTGAACCGTAAATTGAAGCCATCTTTGATTCTCTCCTATCCATTTTGAAAAATACAAAAAAAAATATAGTATAATTTTAAAATACTAAAAATAGCAGGCATTACAACCAACTTTTTTTAGTGTCTGATATACTACAAAATAATATTAAATTCATCAAGCAACCCAGAGTTATTAATGGCCTAACTCAGAATATATATTTATGGAACTCCCTAAAAAACTTAAATTAGTTCGCTCATTAAAAAGTTGGACTCAAGAAGAAGTTGCCGATAAATTAGGCATTTCTACCCAATCTTACGCAAAAATAGAGCGTGGAGAAACGGACGTGAATTTATCCAGACTGCAACAAATTGCGGATGTGATGGAAATTGGATTGTCGCAGTTATTCGATTTGGATGAAAAGAATGTTTTTAATTTAACTTGTGATAACAATACTCAATGTCAAAAAATTGATAACAATTGGAATGTTAATTCCTCTTCAACTGAACAAATCAAATACAAATATGAATTAGAAAAAGCGAATTTAATTATTGAAGAACGGGAAAGGGAAATTGATTATTTAAAACAACAAATAAATGATTTGAGGGAGATAAATAACCTATTGAAAAAACAAGAAAAAACAGGAAATTAAAACGGTTTGCTCAAAAACATCAAACTCAATTTAAAGCTGAAAGCTAAAGTCTGCTAAAGCAGACTGTTTTTCTCGTTCCCAAACTCCGTTTGGGAATGCCTTCATCGACGCTCCGCGTCGAACAGTCTATCATTGGTAGCCTTCTGTAAAAACAGTGGTGTAACAAAACGGGTCTCAAAATAAAACATTAATACTCCTCATCTCGCATTTGACGTATAAGTGCAACACTTGGCGTTTTCATTTTTGGCATATTTGCTCTTAGGGTTGCCAGTTTATCAAAAGGAAGGGGTTTTAACGCCTTTTTAATACCAGAAATACGCGCAATAGCTTGCCCATGACGGGTAATGACAATTTCCTTTCCCATTTCTACTTGATGGAAAATATCATTAAAATGTGATTTGGCTTCCTCAATACTGATAGAATATGGCATCGTTTTTTCCTTTTATTACTATCGTTTTTCAGATAAATAATTAATTTTGATATAAATATCAATAACTTACTTGATATAAACGTCTGCGATTCAATCGGAAAACGCTATAATAAAAGAATATCAAATACCATTGATCATAGTCAATGTTGAAACAGAGGAGACTCTTGCAAAACTCATGAACCTATCCCACTATTCAATCAATGGTAAAAAATGAATAAAAATCTCCTGATTTTTGAGAAAAGCGTCAAGAAATCCGATTTTTGAAAAAATCGGTTCGAGGCTAAAGTTTTTTCTTTAAAAAAACTTTAGCCTCGAATTCTAAAATTAAAAACGAATAGTGGGATAGGTTCATGGATGAAAACGAGGGCGAACACGCAGGTTCGCCCCTACAGAAAGAGGTTTTGTAGGGGCAGACCTGCGTGTCTGCCCTCATCAGATGTTGATTTGTTTAATGATGCAATTTAGCCTCGACTAGAATTTAAAAAACTTTAGCCTTTCACTCAACTAACAAGTTTTTTAACAACCAGGACTCTATTCAAAACACTATAACTATAAACACTATAACTACAAGGATTATTTATAATAAAGGATAATCACTCAATATTTATTAATACCTTTGATTTATAACGTTTTTTTATCTATCCTTTCTGATAAATAATCCTTGTAGTTATCGTTATCGTTTAAAAAACTTGATAGTCGAGTTTCACGTTACTCCAAAATAATTAATATTATACTCTTTTTCTGGTTCCCAAACTCTGTTTGGGAATCCATTCAGGGACGCTCTGCGTCCCGCAACGCGGAGCGTTGCAGAAGGCATTCCCAACCAGAGGTTGGGAACGAGATAAAATGATTAATGAGTGTATTATATAAAGAGTCATTTTTCAGATTCAAATTCAAGGTCAATTCAAATGCAATATCCATTAACCGAAAAAATCGGTGCTCCCGAATTATTCGTCGGGCGAGAAAAAGAATTTCGCCAAATCAATAAATGGCTAGGCAATATTCCAAAAAGATTATCCAAATCTCGTGTGATACTCGCCCGCCGCAAAAGTGGTAAAACCGCCTTTGTGCAACGTATCTTCAACCAATTGTGGAGCGACAATGGCATGGTGATTCCTTTTTACTTTGATATGAAGGAAAGTAAAATATGGTACCCCACCTTTGCCATTAATTACTATCGAACATTTGCCTCACAATATATTTCCTTTCTTCAACGAGACGAAGACTTGGTGGGTGAATTGTTGTCCCTTGCTCAAATCCGTGCGTATGGCGTGAGCCATTCTATTAAAAGATTAGTTGATGATGTGGATTCACTCCAGACGGATAAAGAGAGAGGTGAATATGATTTGATGTGGCAAGCGGCTTACTCCGCACCGCATCGCTTTGCGGAACAATTTAACTGTCGGTTTCTGGTCATTTTAGATGAATTTCAGAATATCACGCGGTTTGTTTATAGAGACGAAAAATGTGAAGGTGAAGCAGATGAAACCTTAGCGGGCAGTTTTCATTACCATTCCGAATCGAAAATTGCCCCCATGTTGGTAACGGGTTCTTACGCAGGCTGGTTGCTCAAAGTGATTCATCAATATTTAGAAGCGGGACGACTCAGGCCAACCTATTTTTCTCCCTATTTGACTGAAGAAGAAGGGTTGCAAGCCGTTTACAAATATGCTGAATTATATCAGGAACCGATTACCAACGAAACGGCACTTCAAATTAACAAATTGTGCATGGCGGATCCCTTTTTCATTTCTTGCGTCATTGAAAGTGATTATGAGGGCAGAGAACTGACCTCAAGAGAGGGAGTCATTAACACCGTTAATCATGAGATTTTCGATAAAAGGGCGGAAATGTTCTTGACGTGGGGAGAATATATAGAAAAAACCCTGCAACGTATTAATGGTGAACAGCAAAGCAAACAGATGTTGCTCCATTTGAACAAATATGCGGATCGCTATTGGACACCACAAGAACTGAAAGACGAATTGCACCTCAATTTGGAGGTGAATGAGATTCAACGAATCTTGGTCATTTTATCAGAAGTGGATGTGATTGACAGCGGCACTTCTGATATTGATTTCAAAGGATTGCAAGATGGTACGCTCAATTTGATTTTGCGTCATCGTTTTGAAAAAGAAATTAAAGGCTTTATGCCCAATTTCCCCAAAGAGTTTGAGCAGCAAATTGAAGAGTTGAGCGCGAAAAATCGCTCATTACAGGGCAAACTCAATCATTACGCGGGCATTCTCGCTGAACATCTCTTAGCCACCGCTTTTCGGAGTAAAAAACGCTTTGCCCTCACAGAGTTTTTTCAAAAGGTCACAGATGGCACTCGCTTGAATATGATCTTAGTGAAAGAACGGGTTAAAATTCAGCGCGACGATGGCAAGGAGATGGAAATTGATATTGTCGCTCAATCAAGTTGTGGGCGAGAGGTTTTAGTTGAAGTCAAAAAAACGCAAAAGAAAATGGATTTAAATGTGGTGGAGGATTTTCAAGAAAAAGTCGCCGTTTATCAGAAACGATTTCCAGAAGCCATTATTTTGCCCGCATTTTTATCGTTAGGCGGTTTTATACAAAAAGCGGAGCAATTTTGTGAAACGCATGGCATCGCAACGGCGACTGAAATTAAGCATTATTTGTAGGAAGAGGCTGGTTGCTCGCCAAAGGGCAGCAAAAGGAGAAATAAAATCGGCAACTAACTATAAACCTGTCAGGTTTGATTCAACATTTTGGAAATGATGGATATAATTGATTTCCATAGAGATAACAGTGTATAATATTCTAATATTTTGTTTAATTAATTTTTTCTTTATTAATCAAATAGTTGGAGAGAATCGACCTATTTTAAAATAAATCTCCCCAATTGACCTATCTATAAATACGATGAAAATCACACAGAGTTTTACCCCTATCCAATTAGGTGTTAATATTGATCACATCGCCACTATTAGACAAGCGCGTGGTACTCGTTATCCTGAACCCGTGCAAGCCGCTATCATGGCAGAGCAAGCGGGTGCAGATTTAATTACATTACATTTACGTGAAGATCGTCGGCATATTCAAGAACGTGATGTGCTATTAATTAAAGAAGTCTTGCTCACCCGTATGAATTTGGAAATGGCGGTGACTGAAGAGATAGTGGCGTTTGCGGAAAAACTTCGCCCTCACGATGTTTGCTTAGTGCCTGAACGGCGCGAAGAGTT
The DNA here is from genome assembly GCA_029939505.1 of Thiotrichaceae bacterium. Lineage (GTDB taxonomy): Bacteria > Pseudomonadota > Gammaproteobacteria > Beggiatoales > Beggiatoaceae > QNES01. The sequence continues at coordinate 13,361 of JAOZSV010000062.1, forward strand.
GACAACTGAGGGAGGGCTTGATGTGTTGAAACAAATAGGGCAAATTAGCGATGCCTGTCAGCGATTAGCGGCTGTCGGAACACGGGTTTCTCTATTTATTGACGCTGAACTGGCGCAAATTGATGCCGCTGTGCGTGTAGGTGCACCAGTGATAGAAATTCATACCGGTCATTTTGCTGATGCGACAAATGAAAAAGGGCGGAGACAAGAGTATCAACGAATTTGTTCCGCCGTGAAACATGCTGTTGCCGCTGGTTTACAAGTCAATGCGGGGCATGGTCTTAATTATCACAATGTTGCAGACATTGCTGTTATTCCAGAAGTTTGTGAGTTGAATATTGGTCATGCGATTATTGCCCGCGCTTTGTTTAGTGGTTTTTCTGAGGCGGTGCGAGAAATGAAGCATTTGATGCTTGAAGCGAGGAGAGGTATTTAAATCAATGGCTTTGAGTTTGCCAATCTATCGTTTTTTAGATAAGAGAAACCAAGTTTCTTCAAGAAACTGGCCATTTCTTAACTATCACAGTTCAAATGATTATTAAAGAACAAATCTCTAAGATAAAGAATGGTTTATTATGAGTGATACAACTCACCCTTACAATGCCCTTCCAATGGGGCATCAATTACAAGAATATATTATCCAATTCGTACTCGGTGACGGCGGCTTTGGTATTACCTATCTTGCTAAAGATACGCAACTGAACGCGCTTGTTGCCATTAAGGAATATTTACCTAATGAACTCGCTGTACGTGAAAGTAATTACCTGGTTCAAGCGAAATCTGAAAAGCAGACTCAAGTTTTTAACTGGGGACTTGATCGCTTTCTTGAGGAAGCACGCATTTTAGCTCAGTTTAAACACCCTAATATTGTGCGGGTATTGCGTTTTTTTAAGGCGCATAATACGGCTTATATTGTGATGGAATATGAACAAGGGCAAAGTCTTGCTGATGCGGTTGATCAAAAGGGCGCAACAGCAACTCAGGCAGAATTGATGGCACTTTTGCCTCCCTTGTTGGATGCATTAGAAACGGTGCATAATGCGGGATATCTTCATCGGGATATTAAGCCTGATAATATTTACTTACGCGAAGAAGATAATAGCCCCGTTTTATTAGATTTTGGCGCGGCACGTTTTGATGTGGGTCGTCGTAGCTGCTCTGTCACCAGCATTGTTACGCCAGGGTATGCCCCGTTTGAACAGTATGAAAATGATGGTAGTCAACAGGGGGCATGGACAGATATTTATGCGTTAGGGGCTGTCCTCTATTATCTGATTTGGGGAATTAAGCCCGTTGCCGCAACTAAACGTATCAGTGTGACTATGCGAGGTAAGCCCGATCCTTTAACTCCTCTGGTTGAAATTGGTAAAGGTAAATATGCGGATTCTTTTTTGCAAGCAATTGATTTAGCTTTAAAAATTAAGCAAGAAGAGAGGCCACAAAATGTCAGTGTCTGGCGAACACAATTGTTATCAGTCTCAGAAGCGAGCGTCTCTTCTTCTACTTCTCAGAGAATGAGTAAAAAGCGGGAAAAAGCAGGATTTCAGTTTAAATGGTATTATGGCGCGGCCATTTTATTGGGGCTTGTTGTTATAGGAGGGGGATATAGTCTGTTTAAGTATCTGGAAAAGCAACCAGATGAACAATCACGCCATAAGACGACCGCATCAAACGACTATTTAGAAATTCAGAAGCAGCAAATTGATGTAGAAACGCGGCGACTTGATGCGGCGAGAAAAGCCGCGGCGCATGAAGCAGAACGTTTGGAGCAAAATTTGGCACAGGCGAGACAAGCGCGTGATGCGGAAAAGAAGCGACAATATATTCAAATCGCTCAACATGATGCTGCTGAAATTGGGCGAAAAATTTGGAAGAATGAAAGTTCTGGCAAAATATCGGGATTCACCGTTTGGAATAAGCAAGAACAGTTTGCCTCATTAGGCATTGGTCATTTTATCTGGTATCCGCAAGGGGATGAAGGGCCTTTTACAGAAACGTTTCCTGATTTACTAAAATTCATGCAAAAACATGGAGTTATACTTCCTGATTGGTTGCAAAAAACGCCTGATTGTCCTTGGAATACACGTCAAGAATTTATGGATCGTCAACAAAGTGAGAAAATGATTAGCTTACGCACGTTGATGAAAAATACGGTTCCTGTGCAAGTGCAGTTTATGATAAGGCGTTTGGAATTGGCTTTACCGAAAATTTTGGAGACGTTGCCTACGGAAACGCAAAGAAAGCATGTACGTGAGCAATTTCATCGCGTTACGCAAACGCCCAAAGGTATTTACGCATTACTTGATTATGTTCATTTTAAAGGTGAGGGCATTTCCCCAACTGAACGTTATCAAGATCAAGGTTGGGGATTATTACAGGTTTTAGAACAAATGTTGGGGGATTCTGCAAATGCGACAGAGGATTTTGTGGAAGCTGCTGAATTTGTTTTAAAACGTCGCATACAAAATTCTCTGCCTGAACGTAATGAAATCCGTTGGTTACAAGGTTGGATCAATCGGCTGAATACTTATAGATAATGTGAATATAGAAATTCGATTTTTGAAAAAATCGGATTTCTTGATTCGCCATTTTTATCGTCAATGCCAATTTAGAAAAAAAAGTCGATTGGGAAGGTGATTTGGAGGAGAAGCATTTAGAGAAAAGGAAAACAAATTGACTTAATTTGTCACTGGAGAATTTATAATGGTACAAGAACTCACGCTGGCACTTGAGCCAGATTTGACCTTAGCGCGACAAAAAATTCAAAACCTTAAAATGGTTAATTTTGATCCGGTTTTATGTCACACCGCTCTTGGTGCGTTTGCCTCTTTGCAATATGATATTGCACAAATTCATACTCAATTTAAAATGGCACTTCAAGTGGCCAACAGTTCGTGTTGGATTGCTCAATTATATGCGACCGCGTTAAACAACCTAAGTTTGTCCTTTGAAGCGAGTGATTTATTACTTGAATATCAGACACGCTCTCCAAATGAACTCAGTTTGTTAAGGGATACGATAGAATCTTGTGTGAATACCGGCAGGGTTTTTCGTGGAGAAGCATTACTCGTACATTGGCATAAACTGACTGACAAGCTAAATCCTTATGAAACGACAATTAAACAGTGGGCTTCAATTTATCGTCGTCAGTCTTTGAGGGAATTTGAGGTACAATCATTGCTTGAAACCGCTTTGTCTTTAGTTCATCAGTCTTTAATAAGGCAACGTAAAAATTTTTTAATTTCTGCGGATTATGCCAATTATGACGGTGCGCCTTACCTGTCTTACACAATTTATATTGATGAGACGGTTGATGATTTGTTAGAATTGGAGGAACAACATAACCATTTATTGTCTTCTGGAAATTTTAACGAGAATTTGCTAGACCATATTATCATCACTTTTGAACATTTAGTGGTGGAAGAAAAGATAACCGTAACGCAGGAGTCATTGGTACATGGTTAATTACCAAGATTTTATCAAATCTGCAGAGCAATTGTTACAAATGGGGGATGAAATGGGATATCGCAATGCAGTGAGCCGCGCCTATTATGCGTTGTATCATCGCTGTCTTCCCTTGTTTAATGAAATAAGTGATCGCCCAGTGGATGATCACCATGCTCAAGTGGTTCGCACTTTACGCCAACAACCTCAGTATAAATCCATTGCCAATCGACTGAATAACCTGCGTAAACGTAGAAACACGGCGGATTATGAGTTACATAAAACACTTCCTTACTATGATGCGAGCAGTGCGGTCAAAATGGCAAAAAAAGCCATTAAAGAATTAGACAAATTACAAGATTCAACGGATTAAAGGATTAGGGCGAAGTCATTTTCTCGGTTTTCTCGTTCCCACGCCCATTAAGCCTTGGAGTCCATTCGAGGTTTGAGTTTTTTGAAGAAAAACTCAATTCGAGGTTCAAGTTTTTTCGGTAAAAAAACTTGAACCTCGAATCGAGGTTCAAGTTTTTTCGGTAAAAAAACTTGAACCTCGAATCGAATCCTTTAGATTTGGAAGTGTTTTCTCGTTCCCACGCGCCGACGCTCATCGTTATACACCAGTTTTTAAGTCATTGATTTTATTGTAGGGTGTATAAGCGATAGCGTCATACACCAAACCACGAAAAAGGTGGATGACTACGCTTATTCACCCGACATTTAGCCATTTTTGACTTGTGTATAACGATGAGCGCGCGGCGTGGGAACGCATTCTCGACGCGCCAGCGTCGAAGTTAAACGAGAATTTTCATTTCTCCTTTCTTTCAGTGATAATGAACTGGACGCTGGCGCGTCCCGACTGCATTCCCACGCCGGCGCGTGGGAACGAGAAACCGACAATTTTCTAACTGGTTTGGGAGAGACAATTATGCCTTATGGTCAATTTGCAACAATCGGGCAGGTCGCTGAAACTTTTGGCATAACACTGAGAAAGAAATGGTTTCTACAAGATGTTAAAAAAAACAGCATTGAAGTGCCTGATTATAAACAAGCTGAAATTAAGAAACGATTGTCAAATACAGCAGCCCTCAGGAATGAAGCCGCCAGATGCAATCAAATAATTACCCCTATTTTAAATATAGTGGTCGATGAACATGAGCCGTTACAACTCTGGATTGAGGAATCTTTTAATGTAGATGAAGATAATGGATTGACAGGAACACCTGATTATTTAATCGCACCTGAAACTGCTGGTGAAGAAATGGCGATTCCTCCAATATGTGTGATAGAAGCCAAACAAGATAAATTTGATGAAGGATGGACTCAGGCACTCGCTGAAATGGTGGCCGCTTCTTTGAAAGGTTCTACAATTTGTTTTGGTATTGTTACCACAGGTAAAGCATGGGAATTTGGTTTATTGGAAAACCGTGTATTCACTAGAGAACCAGATCAAGTAACTACTAGAGACTTACAGGACTTATTTGATACGCTCAATTGGATTGTCTCACTGGCGGAAAAAGAAATTAAAGAATAGAGGCTCTTGCAAAACTGTTTTTAGCCTTAGAAATCCGATTTTTGAAAAAAATCGGATTTCTTAAGAAAGTGATTTTTGTCAAATTAAGAAACAGTCGGATTGAGAATAAACGCTAAAGCAATCGGAAGACTGATAAAGCTCATCAAATTTCCGAGCATAACAATCGCGGCGACTTTAGGCGGCTCTTGTTGATATTGTTCAGCAATAACGTAATTGACAACAGCCGGCGGTAATACGGCAAATATCAAAAGTGCATCTGCTTGTAATGGGGTTAACGTAAACCAAGGGCGTACTAATAAAAACATCAATGCGCCGGAAATGGGGCGTAATATTGCGCCCAATAATCCAATTTTCCAATAAGTGTCATGACGATAGGCACTGTAAAGGAATTCAACGCTTTCGCTTTGAGCGTTTCTGGAATTCAACGCTTTCGCTTTGTCAGTCCGTCCAAAAAACGCCCAAAGCTGAAGCGTTTTCGAGGTTTAAGTTTTTTGAAGAAAAACTTAAACCTCGAACTCCATTTTTCACTCTTAATTCGCATGAAAAATAGGCCAATTGCTATATTCTGTTTAATGCGTTCATAGTCGGTTTCTTTCGGTTATTTGTCTTCAAAACGCATAATCAAAGCGTTCAAAAATCCACTTCTCTTTTTCAGCAATAATTTCTCGTAGTTCTTGATCATAATAAGTACGATAATGATCATGCGAACTGACATTGACTGATGGATAAGTTTGAATGGCTTTCACCAAAAACGGTGGCAGCGTTACTGCGCTACTCATCAGGCGTAATAATTCATGGCGCAGAGACATACCAACTGTAAGGATTGCGAAATTCATCATTTCAGACGAATTTTCTCCATAAGCCAACCCCCTTTCTGTCGCTTATTGAGTTTTTGTAATTCTAAAGCGGCAGTTTGATGTCCAATGCGTTCTGTAATCATATCTTTATAAATTTGATTGGCTATTTGACGGCGTTTCCTTCCATCAAAACCATCTAAAATGCTTTCAAGAAATTCAACGACTTTCTGAAAAAAGTGACTCTTATTCTCTTCATCCCCTAATGTCGTCTTTGCGTCAGTCTGAGCCACTCGCAAATTGGAGAGTATTGACGTAAAAATCGCCTGAAAATGAGCCATTTGCCCTATCGGTTTTTCTCTGGTTTCTTTGATGATTTGAGGTAAAAATTCTTCACTCAAAGGACCATATTCTTTGAAAGAAACCAGTGTATTTAATCCTTCTTCTGCAATGCGTAACTGACTACTTTTTAACTTGTTCGCCGCCTGGTGACAGGTTTCATAAGCCTGCCACCGATAAACAAAATCAAGCCCTGTCCCTTTGATGTTTTGCATCCCCATAATGCGGTTATGAAATCCTGGCGGCGTTTGGGTACAAATCTGTTTTATAATTTGATTACCAGAAATATGGGGATCGTGAATAACAACCAGTTTATTCTCAAACCATTGCCACAACAACTGACGAAAAGCGGTTTCTAACTCTATCTGCTGACCTGTCGCACGGTTAATTTTTTCCACAAGTCTATGATATTCTTCATAATTTTTAACATCTTGTTTAAGACGCTGAATAATGGCTTGATTGATTTTTTGCTCTTGACTTTTCGATAAAATCTCCTGTAATTGATCAGGCTGTTGCCACAAATTTAATAATTCCTCAATATCAGCCCGATCGCCTTGACTGTTGAGCATAATACGCAATCGTGCTTGCATAAGCGTTTGAGTGATTGGAATACGAAAAGTACGCGCCGCCGCTTCTAAACGGGCGAGTGGCTGATGCTTTTGATTTTCTTCCCAAGAGGAATTTTCATCTTCCCCTGTGGAATGAGGAGAAATTTCAGCCCATAATGTTTGTTGATCGGCATAACTTTTCCATGCTTCGCGGATATAACCCAATAATCCCGTTAAATTGGTGCCAATCAAGAAATGCTGATCGACACTGATGTCTTTGACTAAAATATTGGCAAAAACGTGGGAACGAGCAATACGATCTGCCCGATTATTGACGAGGGTGCTAATCCATTTATGGGGTTCTGCCTCATAATCTTGATCTTGAAATTTCATCCGCTTCCAGTTCGTTAAGCAACCAAAACGTTCATTAGCAGACATGCCCATGACAAATTCGAGTTTGCGCGTTTGCATCGACGCGATAGGATAGCTTTTTAAAACACCCAAATCAGGCACAACAGTAGCCATCTCTTTAAGCGCAAAATCTGCCTGGATTCCCAATTCATCAGCGACAGCCAATACGAGGGCAATATTGTTAGGATGCTCCTCATAAGGAAAACGTTCTAAAATATCAGGCGTTAATAATCCCGATTGCAACCAAGTAACAGGGCGTAAGCGCGTTTTAAATTCTTCCGCTGCTGCTTGTAATATCGGTAACATTTGTTCTTCAGATGTGATCAAAATGGATTTGCGTGGAATAAAATGAGTCATTACTTGGGGAATGTTTATCCCTGCGGGACCTTGCAAATCTTCATGATCAGGATAAGTATTGGTTATCGTAGAAATATCATCGCGTGTCCATTGTTTTTGCAAAATATTGATATAAGCCGGTGTTAGCCCCATACATTCCCAGAGGAAAATGTCTTTATTCATTTTCTCCGCTAAACGCAATACATAATGATGTTCCCAAATCGTTGCCTTATCGTAGGGGCGGAATAAGAACATTTCATGGGTTGCTTCAAAAGCATTGGAATGTAAAAACATCGCCTCACAACCTGTTGTTTTTGAGAAAATACTATAACCCAAAGCATTAAACATGGCGGCTTTGAGGCGTTCTACGCCAGATTTACCGCGTGTACCCCATCCACCCAGAACTAAAGGAATATTAGCGCGTGAGCGGTTAAGTAAAATATTGGCATACAAATGTTTGCTAAAGAAGTAAAGTAACGTCGTGGCCGCAAATAACCCTAATTCTAAAATGTTATTTTGATAGATTGAAAAAAAGTATTCTTTAAGGCGTAACCAAAAATCTTCAACAAAGTATTCTTTGATGCGTGACCAAAATTCTTCAATATCGCCAATAGTGCTAAAGGGCAAAATCACTGGGAAAAAGCGTTGTACAGCCGGATCAGCTTTAAATTCTGGTAAAGAAGGATAACTGTGGGTTTGATAATCTATCTTAAAGCCTAAATCTTGTAATGCTTTAATATAACTCTGTGCAGGACTTGTTTCATTCCAATTGCGTAGCTGTGCATAGTGGGCAAAACGCCTTGTTAATGAAAAACGAGCACGCCAAGATTTTGGCGGTTTAAGGGTAGTAATTCCTTCGCTGGTATAAATTTTTACTTCCCGTTGATGGCGCAAACAATCTATGACTTCATCAACCAAAGGCAAATAAGATCGCCAACCATCTTCATTTTGAATATATAAAGGTTCACCTGGGACTTTCGTTTCGGCGATTTCACAGAGTATGCCCGAAGGAATGCGTAATTGTCCCGGAAAACTTCTACCAACAGTATGCCGAAAGCCTTGACGCTTATCAGGTGAAGGATGGAGTATTTCATGTATAAATCGCCACCACCGAAAGCAAAACAGGTGTCCCCGAATAATGGTTTTGCTAAACCAATTTTGTATAATATCATAACCAAAGTCTTTCTGACTCAATACAGATAAGACTCTAGCCAATGTCGTCTCATCCACCTGTAACGGTTTTTTTGCTAAACCTCGACGCTGTTCTGGTTTCAACTTATAAAGTCGTCGTTCTAAATAGTTCCGTAATTCCTTCGCTTTAGGTTCCATTTCACACCAGAGCTGTTCAGCCGCTTGTGCTGCCCAGCGTCGTACTACTTTTTTCTTATTATGGGTATGCGTTTTTTCTATCTGTTCAAGCAGGGATTTTTGCCAACGTTCACCGATCGTTTCTTCTTCCGGATCAATCACCATCCAATGAGATTCTTCCGAAAGAGTTTGACAAGCCTCTACAGCCACTTTGAGAGCGACTCGTAGTACAAAACTATTCGTTTCATCGTTTAAAGTGTCAAGAAGCAATTTCAGCAGGAAGGGTTCTAATTCGGGTTCAGGGCGAGATAAAAAATGGGGAATTTCCAATAATACCGCAGCCCTCACTTGGGCTATTTTGTCTGAAAGCAATTCGCGCAAATGCGTTTTCACCTGTTCAACAGGTGCCGTTGTCAAGGCTTTGGGTAATGCTTGACGAACAAAAGGGCTACTATCCATGATAACCAGTTGAATTAAATCAAGTAATTCAGGTAAGCGTTGAAAATTTTGCCCCAATATTTGCACAGCCTGTTTGCGTACAAATAAATCATCACCTTTGCTCGGCGTTTCAAAGCGTTTTTTCAAAACGGCTTGTAAGATTTCTGGTGAAAAATTTTCCACTAACTTAATCGCCTCGCACTGAATCCAGATATCTTCCTTATTATCCACACTGGCTCGATAAATCAATTGCAACGTACTGGGTGTCACGCTATCTTCTTGAATTTGCACGGGTAATTTTTTTAAAGCCGTGGCTAAACAACGAAAAGCTTCAAGGCGCGTTCGGCTATCCCTTTTATCGTGAAGCAAGGGTTCAATCCTGTTTTCCAAATCAAGACGCAGCCACAGATCGATGTCCATTTCACTATCCATTTCACTCAAAACGATACCCATCAAGACATTGATCCGTTGAAGACAAAAGGCTAATTTGCGTTCACTCATCGACTGTCTTCGTTGGTAACGCTCAATCATGGCATCTTGTCCAAACCAACGTGAAAATGCTTTTTGATCTCCCTGCAATTGCTGCTTTTTTGCACCAAGTGTTTGTGCAAAGTCGATAATCAGCTTTTCTTTTTCTTCCGCTTTAAATGCTTTATCATAACGCTTATTAAAATCAGTATATTGATCGCGCTGAATAGCTATTTTGTTCAATTCTTCGTCGATCTGATCATAAAGAAATTTGATGAGACTTTCGGCAATCGCTTGTCGTTTAGCGTCGCCTTTTCGCAAAATAAGGGGCGTTTTTTTTAATCCATTCCAATATTCACGGAGTAAAGGTTCAATTAATTTCGCTTCAACCTTGAGCAAACGGGGGTGAATACCTTCTTCAAGGAGTGTGCGAGTGATTTTATACGTTTTATTCATTTGGGTTATTAATTAAATTTAAGACGTTTTTTTAAATTTGGTTTATAATATTTAATTATACTCAACTTTCGAGGCTCTTGCAAAACTCGCTTTTTCTTAGAAATCCGATTTTTTTCAAAAATCGGATTTCTAAAACCTTATGTATTCAGAGTTTTTTCTTAGAAATCCGATTTTTTTCAAAAATCGGATTTCTAAAACCTTATGTATTCAGAGTTTTTTCTTAGAAATCCGATTTTTTTCAAAAATCGGATTTCT
>JAOZSV010000413.1 GCA_029939505.1 Thiotrichaceae bacterium
AAGTTGTTGACAAAAACTTGGTTTCTTTTGCCTTTTGCGTATATTATTTTCTGCGTTATCATTGGTGTAAACTAGAGTCCCAGCAGGAAAACTGTTCAGTGGGCAAGCGTTTGGCTCTGGTTTGGGGGGCACTTTCCGAGGCTTATCTAGCTTTGGAACCCGTCGAAACCAATTGAAGGAATTCACGCCAACCAACAATTCCCTTCATAAAAACCACAGGCTGCACCACCCATTTGATTCGCTACCAAATTGATATCCGCACATTTGGCAACACATCTCGCGTATTGTATGGCTTCCCACACGCCGGCACAATTTTACCGGTGAAAATGGATAAATTCACCGAATTATTCTTAAGCGTAGCTATTCAAAACAATCCAAGCCTATTGGATCAAATTGCAGATAGCGGCCGCAGGTGGCTTGTTTGTCATTTCGTAAGTAATGCAACCCAGTTTCCGCATCAAAATATTGGCTTGGGAGGTGCAACCGTCTCCGAATACGATGAGTGAGTTTGACTCCCTATATGTCAGAAAGAATTCCTTCGATTGGGTTGGGCAAACTTACCTTAAGGGTATAACTTTAGGTTTTAGCCTACTTCTGTGTCTAGTACATTGTCAAGTATTAAGTGTCGGGTTCTGTAGGGGCAGACATATTTGTCTGCCCTCTCGTTGAAAATCCCTACCCGTCAGAATTGACTTGACAGTGTACTAGGAGTCTGTAGGACTTAATCACTAAATTATTGTTTTTATTGACTTATTAATTTTTGAACTTTTTTTAAAATTAACTTATTAATCAATAAGTTAACTCAACAATTCCGACAAATTCCTAGGTTGGACAAAATGTGGCTCAATGTCTACATACCATATCATACCAAAAGGAACACACGGATCTGTTATAAGTCCTTAACATTTCTTTACCAACATACCACACTTTAAGGTGGATACCAGCATACCCTCCCCAATCTTATAGCAATTGGCTTGTATTGGCTTCCACTTTAAAGTGTCGCCATCTGCTTTAAGCTAAGCGTTTTACGGTGCTGTATCAAGCTTCAGGGATGTGCGATTATCGTGGTCTATTGGGGTCGATGTGTACGCTTCATATCATTCGTTCCGTAAAAAAAAATTACGTCCTACTGATACGCAACACTCAATACGGGTGAATGGTTAGTCCTTACCCGACGGGGACTTACACCCCGCAATAAATGCCAAACTTCGCTTGGCGCGCCCATCCTACGCTTGCTAGCTTACTTACCTTCATAAGTTTTCTCAAAGCCTGTTCCTTCTAGTTCTAGGTATCTAGTATATCGATCAATATTTTTAGGAACAAGAACTCGCAATTTTGATCCTATTGGAAGCATTCTTTCTAATAAATTGTCACATCCAGCCACTCCAGGACATGGACGATTATTCATCACTAAGGTACCAGAAGACATTTCACAAGCTATCATCGTTCCTGCAGCCTGAGCCTCTACATGATCTTGAATTATATATTTTATAGTATCTCCACGAACTAAATTTTCATCATTGGAATAAGGATTTTTTCCGCTTTTAAACCTTTTAACTTCATTATTGTTCTCATCAAACAAAATACCTTCTGTTGGGTCTTTAATATTACTGCGTATAGGAAGTTGTACTCTAACATTATGCACCAACACCCCATCCCCACCAACAAAGTAGTTATGGGTATTGGCCACTGTAAGATTATACACCATCTCACGGCGAATGCTAGTATCAATTTCTTCAACAACAACCGTCGTGCCATTGTGCAATAGCAAAACCTGTCCAACTTTCAGGGTGCTGGCCGGATTCCAGCCTTTGCCCTTAATATAGAAGGGATGTTCAACGGTGGCTTCTATGGATTTGCCAGAGTTTAGCGTTATCTCAATCAGGCGATATGGTTGCTCACTTTGAATCAAATCCGTCACGGGCTGGTAGCTGGTCGTTTCCGTGTTTTCGTCCATTGAGAGGACTTTTTCACCGATTTTGATTTCTTCAATCGGTTTGAGACCTTCTTCGGTGAGAACCAATGTTCCGGCTGGGAAACTGTTTAGCTGGCAAGCGCCTGGTTTGGGGGACTTGTTCCGAGGCTTGCCTAGTTTCGGACCACGTCGGAACCAATTGAATGGGTTGAGACAGGATGTCCAACAATTACCTTCATAGAAACCACAAGCCAACCCACCCATTTTATCCGCTACCACGTTGATCGCCGCGCAACTGGCAATACATTTTGCGTATTGTATGCCTCCCCATACGATTGGTGCCACTTCACCCGTGGGATCCGATAAGT
>JAOZSV010000063.1 GCA_029939505.1 Thiotrichaceae bacterium
GAAATCCGATTTTTGAAAAAATCGGATTTCTTAAACCTGGTGTATTCAGAGTTTTTTCGAGCTTAGAAATCCGATTTTTGAAAAAATCGGATTTCTTAAACCTGGTGTATTCAGAGTTTTGCAAGAACTTCTTTATTTAATATAATAGGTTCAACTTTCAACGAATTTTCACCATCCCCATACTAATGGGTTTGGTTTCTCACATCAAATAAAATACCTGAATAACTGTGGATAAATAATCTCGTATTTAGAATTCGAGATTTTCGTTTTTTTGAAAACGAAAACCTCGAATCGAGTTTTTTGAAAAAACTCGGTTTCTGAGTTGCGAATAAAATATCTGACAATGCACAGCTACATAAGCTGACGAGATTTAAATTTTTTTGAAGAATTAAATCTCGTCACTTTACGCTTTGTAAATGGAGTACAACTCCAAATTTAACTCTTAAACCTTGGAATAACAATACCGTGGAAGAACAAGAATACCGTAATGCACTCCCGCGAGGATTTAAACTGTTTGAATATCAGATTGATTCAGTACTCGGAAAACCAGGTGGTTTTGGTATCACTTACTTGGCAAGGGATACTTATTTGGATCAATTGGTCGCGATCAAAGAATACTTACCAACTGATTTTGCTGTCCGTGAAGACAAATATACCGTTAATATAAGAGCTTCCACATATCAAGAGTCATTTGAATGGGGCTTAAAATGCTTTATTGACGAAGCACGTGTTCTTGCGAAATTTAATCATCCTAGTCTTGTCAGGGTGCTACGTTTCTTTAAAAAAAATGGCACAGCCTATATGGTGATGGAATACCAAAAAGGCAATAGTTTGACAGAATACTTAAAAGAACGACGCATCTTAACAGAAGAAGAGCTTTTAAGTATAGTAGAACCTTTATTAGAAGGGCTCAAAGAAATGCATAAGGCAGGATTTTTGCATCGTGATATTAAACCAAATAATATCTATATTCGTGATGATAAAACGCCTGTTTTGCTTGATTTTGGTTCAGCACGTTTTGCGGTGGGGCAAAGAAGTCGTAGTGTCACGAGTATAGTAACCCCTGGTTACGCGCCATTGGAACAATATGATAATGAAATTAGTGATCAAGGGCCATGGACAGATATTTACGCGCTTGGGGCTGTCATGTATTGTACGATTAGCAGTGAACCACCGCCAGCTGCAACCCGTCGCGTCATGAAAGATCCGATAATAGCAGCCGTTAATATTGGAAAAGGTAAATATAACAAAAATTTATTAGAAAGTATTGATTGGGCTTTGAAACTCAGTGAGGAAGATAGGCCGCAAACTGTAGAGCAGTGGCATGAAAAAATGTTATCACCGATTTCACCAGTAATATCAAAAAAAGACAATCGGGTTAAACCAGATAGCAATTTGTTGAATATTATCTATATCGGGATCATTTGCTTGCTTTGTATTGTTACATCTGTTTTGTGGTATCAAAAAGAACAGGGCTCTCATGGTGAAATACAAACGGCGATAGAACGTGTTCAAAGTGAATTTAAGGCAAAAGTGGCCCAAGAGCAAGAAGCACGTCATATTGCTGAACAAGAATTATCACAGGAACGAAAGGCCCGTCGTATTGTTGAAGGCAAATTGTTAATAGAACAAAAAGCCCGCAAAAGAGCTGAACGTGATTATGTAGAAATGAAAGCCCTTATCATAGAGCTTCAACGTTTTGAACCTGAAGCGATTGATGAACCACAAACGTTTAGTTTTTCTGAAAAAAAATATTATGATGTCAATTATGTTGAGATTAATGATGTTTTGAATATCCGCGAATTTCCTGGTTCTTATAGTAAAGTTGTTGGGGAAATACCTCCAGCTGAAAAATGTATTAGATATTTAGGCAAATACAGTTTTGTGAAAACTGATGTATGGGTTAATGTGCAATATAAAGAAGTGCAGGGATGGGTTCATTCCTATTACCTGGGAGAAAGTAGTCAAGAGTGTATTCGAGACTAAAGTTTTTTAAAGAAAAGTTTTCGTCTCGAAAGGAGAAAAGAGTGTTGAATAGAATCAACTTTTTTCTTTGGGTGTTATTGTTGTTTCCTATCGTCAGTGAAGCTGGTAGGATAAACAATATTTTCTTTGACAACGCTACTATTATTATTCGTCATAATGGTTGCCAGTTGAAGCCACCCATTAAGGGGAAAAGAAAACTTATCTTACCAATAAATCGTTGTGCCAGTGAACCGGGTAAAATAAATATACTGCATCCTAACTTGGAACAAATTCACTGGGCACAACATGATCCAAAAACCGTTTGGGTTGTAGCAACTTTTTTGACTGAGTATGAATTTGAGATCGTTTCATCTCCTTATCAGTATCAAATCTGTCTTCCGTCTTGTTCAAAAAAACAGAATAACCAAAAAGACTGGGTTAATGAACTGCGGGATTCAAAAAAAATGATGTTTTTACTTCATGATATTTTATTTCAAATTCCCTTAGAAGGCATGTTAATAAATGAGTTTCTTGATCGCTCTATCGGATATTTTCCTCAAAAAGACCTTGTTAGAGATGGATTACCACATTTTGGTTCTAAGCGCGATGATTGGAAAGGTAAAACGAGAAAACATCAAGGTTATGATATTTATGCAGATAAAATTAATGTCGTTGCTGTAGCTGATGGGAGTGTGACTAGAGTTAAAAGTACGCGTCGAGCGGGCTTATATGTGAAATTACATCATGGAAATAACCTTTATACGGTTTATGTTCATCTTAAACGTGCTTTAGTGAAAAGGGGGCAAAAAGTTAAACAGGGTGATATTATAGGAAGAATTGATGGTTCTTCCGGAAATGCTGTTGAAGCGCAATTGCATTTGACCATTAAACCGAACAATAAGGCGATTGATCCTTTGCCTTTGGTTAAAGAATTTTATCGGGATGACAGTCAAATTATAGAGAAAATTAAAGGTTATGAAAGAACCCTTAAAAAGTCTATACTACTTAGAAATAAGGCTGTTACAGATTTTTTAAGTTCGCAATAGTTGAAATGTACTACATTGGAGTTCAACGCTTTAGTTTTGTGCGTTGAACTCCAAAATTTTCCAAAGCTAATATTTCGCAATAACGGAGAAAATGAACATGAGATTATACTTCTCTCAGCGTAATCAACTCGCTATTTGGCTATTTTTTATAACTGTATTAATCGCTGTGCCTGTTCATGCTAACCCAGACTACGAAAATGCCTACTATAATATCGTTGATCTTCCTAAAAATGATGTTCTAAATATCCGTAAGAAACCTGATTTTCGTAGTTCAAAAATCGGTCAAATACCAGAAAGTGAAGAATGTGTTATGGTCATTGACACTGCTAATGCGCCAAACAAAAAGAAATGGTATCAAGTTAATTATCAAGATATAATAGGATGGGTGAATGCACATTATCTGGTATTGAATCCCGATTGTCTTGAAAATAGGTCAAATTCCCCGCCTCTTTGATTAAATGGGTGTAACTACTCAGTCAGTCTTAAAGCGTTGTACTCCAATAATTTAAAGATTGTTTTAAAATCAACAGAAGTGACAAATTTTCATTCTTATATCTGAACGTCTATATTGGTGAAAATATATCTGGAAAATATTGAACTATGAACCTATCCCACTATTCGTTTTTGAGCTTAGAAATCCGATTTTTTCAAAAAATCGGATTTCTTAAACCTCGTTTTTTGCCCCCAAAAAAATATTTTTATTCCTTGTTCAGCATTTTTTGAATAGTGGGATAGGTTCATTGGAGAATCGTCAAAAATGACTATTTTTAATGCAAATTAAGAGTTAAAATAGGAGTTCGAGGTTTAAGTTTTCTTCAAAAAACTTAAACCTCGAAAACGCTTCAGCTTTGAGCGGACGACTGACAAAGCTAAAGCGTTGTATTCCAAATAACAAAGCTAAAGCGTTGTATTCCAAATAACAAAGCTAAAGCGTTGTACTCCATTTTCAAAAAAAATTCAATTTTTAATTCTTTATAGCTTTAAATAAAATTGGCTAAGTACAGAATAAAAAATGTATATTTATAACTGTTTGATTTAACAAAAATTTTTTATTTAATGTTTTACAAAAAATCAAAGAGTGACAATTTTTTTTCCTGTACACAGGAAAATTGGTATCAATATTGCTTAATAACTAAGCAGCTATAATTAAAACTACTCCTACCTAGTTTTTCTAATTATAGTTAGGTGCATTGAGTGCTGGTCACGCTCAGATGCACCATCATTTCTTTTTAATATTTTCAAAATACCCTCTTATATATATCCTGATCGTTCCTGATCGAAAATCTATAGCAAACAGAGAAAAAAATCTGATGATATCAATAAAATATGCGTTAAGCATCATCTTTTTATGTCTAACATCAATATCTGTTGCTGATGAATTACATATCGCAGTCGCGGCCAATTTCGCTAAACCAATGGAACAACTTAAACTCAAATTTAAGGAAAGTTCTGGACATGATGCCATCATCAGTGTTGGTGGAACAGGGCAATTGTATGCACAAATTAAAAATGGTGCGCCCTTTTCTGTCTTCTTAGCCGCTGATATGAAACGCCCTGAAATGCTTGTCAACGAAGGTATGACAGTAGCCGATAGTCTATTAACTTATGCCATCGGTCAATTGGTATTATGGAGTCCACAAGAAGACTTTGTGGGTTCGAGTGGAAAAGTCTTGAATAGCGATAAATTTCAGTATCTTGCTATCGCTCATCCTAAAATGGCCCCTTATGGCACAGCGGCAAAGCAAGTGTTGGAAAAACTCGGTTTATGGCAAAAACTCCAAAGTAAAATGGTGCGGGGTAATAATATTAGCCAAGCCTATCAATTCACCGCAACGGGTAATGCAGAATTAGGTTTTATTGCCCTCTCTCAATATCAACTCATCCCAAAAAAATCGCGCGGTTCACACTGGCTTGTTGATAAAACCTTGTATAATCCTATTCGCCAAGGTGCTGTCTTATTGAAAAAAGGCGAAAAAAATCCAGCCGCTCTCCGTTTTATGGCATTTTTACGCAATCCTTCAACGCGTAAAATCATTGAAAAGTTTGGTTACGAAGTGCCTTAATCTGTGAACATCTAAGCAAAAATTAATCCTGTCGTATTGTTTTTAAAAACAGCCCACATTTTCATCACGACAGGATAATCCCAAATTGTTATTACCTCTCAAATCAATCATATCCCACTGTTCATTAATTCTCAGATATTCTTCTTCATTAATTTTCGCCATTTTAATACGAATACCTTGACAAAATGGACAATTTTTTTGTTGAGTTTCGCGTTGAAATGTCGGTAAAGCTCCGAAATACATCCGTTCCCATCTCACGCTCAGAATAAGTTCACAATCCAAGCATTCTGTTTTATAGTAAGTTGGAAGGCGTTTTTTTACTTTCATGAAAATGAGAAATTATTTAATTTTCAGCAATTGGAAAGGCCACAGTAAAAGTCGTACCCTGATCTAAAAGACTGTCGCACAAAATTTTGCCTTGCATTGAATCAACCAATTTTTTAACAATAAACAAGCCTAAGCCGGTTGAATTTTCATTGCCCGTCGGTTGAGGCGTTAAGCGACTGAATTGACAAAATAATTTTTGTTGGTCTTCATCACTCAATCCAGGACCTTCATCTTGTATTTCACAGTGTATCCAGTTGTCATCTTGGTTAAGACGAACATAGATAGATTGACCATATAGTGAATATTTGACCGCGTTAGAAATCAAATTATCTAATACTTGGCGCAAGCTGTTTTCATTGGCAAGTATGCGGTATGGTTTTTCAAGGCATTGAAACTGCAAAGTGATGTTCTTTGCCTTTGCAAGTTCCGTATAATGATCGGTTAACCATTGCAAGATAGGTAGGATGTCTATTACACAAAGTGATAAATTCATTTTGCCCGATTCAATTTCATTCACTTTCAACAGGCTCTCAATTAGCTCAATCATGTACTGCGAACTATTAATGATCTGATCAGCTAAATCAAACGTATCTTCTTGAATTGCTGCTTCATCAGAATCACCTTTAATCATCTCGGCATATCCTCGAATCGCCGCGAGTGGGTTTCGCAGATCATGTACTGCAATGCCTAAAAACTCATTTTTATGCTTCAGTTCTTCTGTACGCTTTGCGACTTTTTTTTCTAAACTCGCATAAAATTCTGCTAATTCTTTTTCTTGAAAGTAACTATGAACAGCCTCTGTTACAGTCAAATTGAAGTCGGTGGGTTCCCAAGGTTTAGCTATGTAACGATAGAGGTTAGCGTTGTTGACTGCTTTTCCCACAGCATCTGCGTCTGCTTGTCCCGTGAGGAGGATTTTCAATGTTTTAGGAATAATGGCATGAATTTGTTTGAGCAATTCATTTCCTTTCATACCGGGCATTAGTTGATCTGAAATAACGAGCGGTATTTCAATATCTTCTTCTAATAATTCTTCAATGATCTCCAGTGCTTCTGAACCGCTTTCAGCCGTTTCAATTTGATAGTTGTTTCCAAATTGAAGTTTAAGTTGTTGTTTTAGCGCGTCAACTAATAATTGTTCATCATCAACACATAAAATGACTGGTTTATCCATATTAATTGTTAATTATTAATTATTTTTGGAAGAAAGTGATTTTGAAATTCAACGCTTTGGACCGTTTTTTCTAGTTCCCAAAGCTAAAGCGTTGGACTCCAAATTTGACAAAAAAATACTTATGAACCTATCCCACTATTCAAAAAGGCAAAATAATGAATAAAAATAGTTGATTTTTTGAGCGCGAGATTTAAGAAATCCGATTTTTTGAAAAAATCGGATTTCTAAGTTCAAAAACGAATAGTGGGATAGGTTCATAGTACATACCATGTATTTGAATCTTCATCACGCACAAATTTAGCTTTTTTCAATACCTGATGCAGGGGTTGTTTGACATCATGTTTGACAATTTCTTCAATAGAATGACGCAATTCTGACATAGTCATTGGAAAATGAACGTTTTGGGCGATTTGTTCTATAGCCATCTTAATGCTTATTCTTTTTGCATTACGCCATATTGATAAACCAACTATTTGTCCCCGATAAACTTTTAGGCGATGATCTGCCTGGCACAAACTTAATGCCATATAATTTGTAAAGTCTTGATGTAGAATTATTCCCGCTTCAAAAAGTGAACTTTTGAGTTCTGTTATATGCAAACCTTCTTGACATTTTTTTAGCTTGTGATAAATGCTATCCAAGATGTCATTCTGTTGTGCTTTTGTGACTAAAAAGTCTCTGTTAACCAATCCCCAAGTATTTGGCTTAGTACGAGCAATTTGCGCCGTTGGTAAAATGGTAAAATGTTCGTCTAAGCCCCGTTTTTTCATGATAATTTTTTTAATCTCATGAATAGAAAGAGGCTTTTCCGCCTTTTCAATAATCGTGAAAACGGCTTTCTGTAAATCAACTCGTGGTACTTTGTATTGATCTGTTTTACCTTTTAATATCCAAACCAAGCGACCGATAGATTTTAATATGCTTGAATTGATGAGTATAATATTGAGTATATATTTGTCTAATTTATCAGGTAAATTAGATTTTCCTTCCTTGAGTATTAATAGCAATTCACTACATGTCCACTGTCGTGTTGCAGGTCCTTGACGTATGATGTTCTCTGTTATCGCCAAAATTTTTTTCTTGTTCTTCTCATCTAATGGAAAATGTTGCAGCGTACCGTAAATCCCTCGTCCATAGAGATAAGCTAAGTCTTTGAGACTATTATGAACGTAGCCTTCTACATGCCGTCCAACTTGTGCTGAACATCTTCGTGCCAGTTCGATATAATGTAGGGGTTTTTTCATTTCGAGTAATTGGGCTTCTAAAATATTAGAAAGTCCACGTCCAACACTACATAATTCTTTTGCTCCTTTTCCCTTTGGCGAGGCAAAATGCAATTTATCTTTAAGAAATTCCTGCAATGAATCGGTCAGATCAGGCGATCCTTTTTCAGAAGCGAGACGACGAATTTGTTGTTTTACCTCTCTTTGTGAGAGTTTTTCTGTTATCTGTGATTTGAAATAAGCCAATGTTTCTGATTTGAGATTATTCCACTGCTCTACATGAATTTGAGTGATAACTTGCCGTTCTTTTATTTCAAATACATGATATTTTGAGAGTTTTTCGATTGTTCGTGTTAAAAAAACGGGCTTGTCTGAAAAGCCATAAAACCATTCGTTTTCTACTTCTAATAAATCAAGGTAAATGGTTGTTTTACGGTTTTTGAGGCACTTTTTAAGTTTGTCATTCAGGGCAGCACCACAATTTTTGTTAATGGCTCGTAAACAAACTACTTCAATTTGTCTTACACGTTCACGGGTTACAGATAAATCTTTTCCGATCAGTTTTAAGGAGTCACAATAACCATAAAATCCTAAACGTCGTAATATGACATGACGATACCGATATCGAAAAGTAGAAATCACGTTCATTAAGTCGTTATAAAATGTTTTGGATGACATATTATTTTCAATAATATTCTTTGTTCCAAGGGACTTTCAAAACTATTTTTTCAAAATTTTGATGAAGTGATTTTTTAAATCCCTAATTTTAAATACTTTAAATTCATGCAATGTTTGAGATTATCTGAAAATCTAAGAATTAAGTGTAAAGTATTATAGTTAAAAAAGTCAAATTTTGAAATACATGTTGCAATTGAATAAGGTGTTATTTAATTTATAATTAACTGATGTTACGCAAAACGATTCTATTCGAGCTTAGAAATCCGATTTTTGAAAAAAAATCGGATTTCTTAAACATCTTGGAAACATAGTGCGTAACATCAGTTAATAACTCGACTATCAAGTTTTTGATGTTATTTGGCTTGACGAGAATTGATTTTTGAGCATTTAAATCTATAAATAATTGATTTTTAAGATAATTTAGTTTTGAGTGTCTTTTGAGTGCTAAACTAAAATTAACTATTAAATCAATAACTTATAAAAAACTTGATAGCTGATAGCTAAAGCAGGCTAAAGCCCGCTAAATTCTTTTCGATGTTTAAGTTTTTTGTAACTACTCAGGGCAACCACAAGGGATTGCCCCTACATCAGAAGATTTTCGTCAGTATTAATAAGAATCTGATGTTACGCAGGGTGCTTCTATTCGATCTTAGAAATCCGATTTTTTCAAAAATCGGATTTCTTAAACCTCGTTTCGCCGCTTGCTTAGAAATCCGATTTTTGAAAAAATCGGATTTCTTAAACATCTTGGAAACATAGTGCGTAACATCAGTAAGAATATTTCAGCCTATTCGAGGCTAAAGTGATTCAAAAAAAACTTTAGCCTCGAATGCTTTTCTTCAAAAAACTTTAGGCTGAAATGTGGTAGGGGCAATCCTTTATGGTTGCCCTGAGTAGTTACCGTTTTTTAAATAAAAACTTAAACCTCGAAATTAGTCTGCTTTAGCAGACTTTAGCTTTTAGCCTTGAAATTTATTTCAAGACTAACCGCTGAGTAGTTACAAATCCTCATTCCTTACCCTGTTTTTTCAATCACAATAGGAGAAAAATATGCGCGATAATCGCGGCGCTGAACATAGCAGTTACGGGTTAGAAAATCATGGACTGTCTAATTTGAATGATGTTTATTGGAATTTGAATACACCCGCTCTGTATGAACAAGCGATCCGGCGGCGTGAAGGTATTATAGCTCACCTGGGTCCCCTTGTTGTCCGTACAGGGCATCATACAGGACGTTCTCCTAACGACAAGTTTATTGTTCAAGAACCGACGACAGAACAGGATATTTGGTGGGGCAAAGTGAATAATTCATTTTCGCCAGAGAATTTTGATAAACTCCATCACCGGATGGGATTGTACCTGCAAGCACAAGACCTTTATGTACAAGATTGCTTTGTAGGCGCATCTCCTAAACATCGTATGCCGATTCGCATTATAACTGAACATGCTTGGCATAGCTTGTTTGCCCGCAATATGTTCATCCAAGCGACACCGGAAGAATTGAAGAAACATGTACCTGAATTTACACTGATTGATGTGCCAAGTTTCCATGCGATTCCAACTGTGGATGGTACAAAATCGGAAACTTTTATCCTGCTCAATTTTTCCAAAAAATTGATTTTGATTGGCGGCAGCAGTTATGGTGGCGAAATTAAGAAGTCGATTTTCAGTGTAATGAATTACCTCATGCCGAAAAAAGGGGTATTACCTATGCACTGTTCTGCCAATCTGAATACAAATGGTGATACGACGGTGTTTTTTGGATTAAGCGGCACGGGTAAAACAACTCTTTCTGCTGATGCGTCAAAAACATTGATTGGTGATGATGAGCATGGTTGGGATGAAGAAGGTATTTTCAATTTTGAGGGGGGATGTTATGCCAAGTTGATTAATCTCTCTCCAGAGGCGGAACCTGAAATTTATGAGACAACCCGTCACTTTGGTACGCTGTTGGAAAATGTACCGATCACTGCGGATACTCGTCGCATTAATTTAATGGATGCGACCTTGACTGAAAATACTCGTGGTTCCTATCCGATTTCCTATATTCCTAATGTGACTCAAAATGGTATGGGCGGACAACCTAAGAATGTGATATTCCTCTCAGCTGATGCTTTTGGGGTATTACCACCTATTGCGAGATTGACTAAGGAACAAGCGATGTATCATTTCTTATCGGGTTACACTGCTAAAGTGGCTGGTACAGAAGAAGGTATCGTTGAGCCACAACCTAACTTTAGTGCTTGTTATGGTGCGCCCTTTATGCCGATGCATCCACAGCGTTATGCTGAGTTACTTGGAAAAAACCTGGATGCCCATCATGTTGATACATGGCTGATTAATACTGGGTGGAGCGGTGGCCCTTATGGTGTTGGAAAACGCATGAAAATCGCCTATACCCGAGCAATGATCAATGCCGTGTTGGAGGGTAAGTTGAAGGGTGTGCCATTATCGCTTGAGCCTTTCTTTGGTCTTCAAATACCAAAATCTTGTCCTGGTGTCCCTGATGAGATTTTGAATATTCGTCACACTTGGTCTAATCCGGCGGATTATGATGCACAAGCCAAGAAGTTGGTACAAATGTTTGCTGAGAACTTCAAGCAGTATGCTGATGAAGCCTCCAAGAAAATTCTTGCCGCAGGACCTCATTATACTCAACAAGGTAATAAACTTAACTTTTTTAATGAGGAAGGTGGGCAGTAAAAGATTGCCCACCTACCTGAAAATTTGAGGATTGTAGGCCGTTGCACCGTCTTTTTGGTGCAGCGGCGAACACCAGCATAAAAAGTTTAAGTTATGCCCGTGTGCAGTATACATAAAAGTTTAAATTATGCCCGCATGCAGTATAATCCGTATTGAAGCAGAAATTATCGAATATAATGGAATCTAACGAGGTTCTTGCAAAACTCTGAACACACGAAGTTTAAGAAATCCGATTTTTTGAAAAACTCGGATTTCTCAGCGAATAAAATACCAGAAAATTTATTCAGGCACAGATTCTTCAGCCTGCAACTTATCTGCCTGATTCAAAACATTTTCGATTTCGATTTCTGCTTCAATCGCATAAATCTCCTTCTGCATTTCTTCAATCGTATTGTCAATATTTCCCCCAATATTCCCCACATCAGTTTCAATGCTAGAATACTCTTGAACGGTGCGCATCGCATCCAACATATCTCGCTTGGCTTCTAACGACTTGATTTTTAACACCATCAACTCGCGGTTTTCCTTCATTCTCTGTAACGTCTCAAGCAGCTTGGCTTCAGCCACCTGAAGTTGTTGGAGAAAATTCTCCATCTCTTGGGTTGTCTTTTTCACAAGATTGATTCTCGCTTCAGAACCACCAGAGTTTTCCAAATTGGCAAGCGATGCCTTCTTCGCCTTGACTTGCTTTTCAAACGTCTTGTACGACACTTTTACCTTGATAAGTTTACTCCTGACTTCACTTATCTTGTTGTCATACTTCTGAATGGCAATATCACCCTTCCCAACCATGTCTTGAATCTGATTGGCGATGCGTTTCTTGACCACATCAATCGTTGCCTTTCCCTCTTCACCACAACCTAAAGGGAGTAAGAAGACAGTAAATAGTAGTAAAAATTTGAGTTTATTCATAAAGTTCTCTTTCAATGGTTGATTTTACGATTTCAGCATTCGCTAGAACAGTTTGACCTTCTTTTAACAGTTCTTTTGAAATCATGCTGAATTTCTTTCTGCCTTGTATCTCATCAATTTTATAGGCGACATAAGCAGCTTCTACTTTATCATAAAATATCATTTTCCCCATTTAACGTCTTTTACTTGATGATCAAGTTTTTTCTAAAGCCAAACCCTAACGACAAGGATTGTATATAATAAGGGATTAGATTGTGGTTGTCATTAGCGGTTGAAATCCTTTATTATATACAATCCTTGTCGTTATTGTCTTTGGTAAAAAAACTTAAACATCAAGTTTTAGGGATTATAATGTCGGGCAAATTACTTTCAAGGCAAAAGTTTTTTAAAATTTAACCTCGAATCTTAATCTGCCCTTTAATATTATATGATTATACTCAATAATGGATAAACAATTCACCCTTTATTATAAATATTCCACATAAGTCAACATTTGCTCACCCCATTCAATAATGCGCCAACCAGGTTTAGTCGTTGCAATCGCAAAACGAGATTTTTTCGTGTCAATTTGAAAAACCGTTGCAGGAGTCAAATAAATAGATTTATTATTTCTAATAATTGTTTTTTCAGTATGATAATGTCCACAAAAAATATGTTGAATTTGTGGCAATTGATCTAATGTTTGCCATATTTCATTAATATTTCGCAAGGGATGATGATTATCCATAAACTGACAGTCACAATGTGACGGTGGATGATGTATAAATAACAATACTTGCTCTTCATAGTGAGCTAATTCTGTATTTAACCAGGCTAATTGTCGTTTAGCAACACGATAAGGGGAACTGTCTAAAAATAACAAACGCTTTCTCTTAATGGTGCGACTAAAATATAGCATACCCTGCGATATATCACCTTTTGGCAAATCAAAAACTCTGCTCATGCGTACAACATGATCATGATTGCCTGCCATGACAACATAAGGATGAGGAAAATTGGCTAATGCTTGTTTTATCCAAACATAAGCTTCTGGCTCACCTTCAAGGGCTGATAAATCACCTGATAAGACTAATAAATCCAATTTTTTTTTTGCCAGCACCTGTAAAACATCAAGAAATTTTTGACGTACTTTGACACCTCTATATGACACTTCTAAAGGTCCAATGTGCATATCAGTGACTTGTGCAATGATCAATTTATTTGACATTGTTGAATTTAAAATAATTAATTTCTGTGTATAATTATTGAAATTTCTGATATTTTAAAAATATCAGAAGTTTGATATGCCCGTTTTTACGTTTCGAGTTAAATTTTAACATTATTATGCTTATATTCGAGGTTCAAGTTTTTTTGAAAAAAAACTTGAACCTCGAAAGCATATAAATTTCCCAGGAGGTTTAAATGAATTTATTGAAAACTTTTTTCGTTGTGGGGGTTTTTATCCTATTTCAACAACCCATAATAGCTGCCGCCGATAATGACTGCTCTTATCGCGTTATCAAAGTAGAAGACTATGACATGCTTGTCATACGCTTTGGCCCTGCGCTGAAATACCGAGAAGTCGGTGCCATTCCGCATAATGGTGCAGGAGTCAAAATGATGGGACCTGACATTAAAATTGAAGAATCACGGTGGATACCTATTAAGTACAAGAGAGTGGAAGGATGGGTCAATCGTGCTTATCTTAAAAAAGATTGTCAATTACTGCGTACTGCATCAACCCAAAAAAAGGGGGATTATCACACAGTCGTTTCAGGAGATACACTGTTTAATATTGCCAGACATTATGATCACAAAATTGCTGATCTAGCAAGTTGGAATGATTTACAAATACCTTACCACTTGTCAAAAGGGCAACTTTTACGGTTATCTCCACCGATGCCATGTTCTTACCATGTTATCAAAGTGGGAAAAAAAGATATGCTTTGGATACGTTCCGAACCGCATCTCAAATCAAAAAGATTGGGTGGCATTCCGCATAATGGCACGGAAATCCAAATCACTGGTGAAGAAAAAAAGGTTGAAGATATTGTTTGGATACCCATAAAATATAAGGGTATTAAAGGATGGGTTAATCGTGGCTATCTTGAAAAGGATTGTTAGAACCGACATTCCGCCCGCATCCCCTTTATCCAAAATGCGAATTAAGGAATGTACATGAAATAATATCGAGTAACTACTCAGTTAGCCTTGAAATCAATTTCAAGGCGAAAAGCCAAAGCAGGCTAAAGCCAGCTAAACTTAGTTAGTCTGTTTTAACAGACTTTAACTTTTAGCCTTGAAATTGATTTCAAGGCTGAGTAGTTACTTTCGTTCTTGTACCGCAATCTTCTCCTGCTGTTCCGCCAATGCCGCATTTTCCCCAGCCA
This sequence comes from Thiotrichaceae bacterium, assembly GCA_029939505.1. Classification (GTDB taxonomy): domain Bacteria; phylum Pseudomonadota; class Gammaproteobacteria; order Beggiatoales; family Beggiatoaceae; genus QNES01. The sequence continues at coordinate 14,461 of JAOZSV010000063.1, forward strand.
CATAACCCCAAATAGCAAACCCAGCTGTCACACCTACAAACTCAAAATCGCTCGCAGTTGCACTCTCACTTTATTCACTTTATAGTTTAAATGCCCGCTGACTCTCGAATAGGGATCACGATATCACTGATCAACTTGCACAATTTTTGCGTCAAAAAAGGCTGTCCGCCGGTCAATCTAAAATGATTCCAAGTACCGTTTCAGGATGAACCGCCTTCAGCCTCGTACTAAACTTTTCGCCTCGTGAAGAGGATGTACTCAGGGCAACCATAAAGGATTGCCCCTACCACATTTCAGCCTATTCGAGGCTAAGGAATGGTCACGAAATAATTTCCCGTTAATATAATGATGAGAAACCAAGTTTCTTCAAGTCAAGAAACTTGGTTTCTAAATGTTCAAGTTATTTCGTGATCATTCCTAAAGTTTTTTGATTCAAAAAAACTTTAGCCTCGAATGTTTTTCTTCAAAAAACTTTAGGCTGAAATATTCTTATGTCGAGTGACGAAAATATTTATACGTAGGGGCAATCCCTTGTGGTTGCCCTGAGTACACGAGGAGGCGATCTATTAGCTTTGGATGTTTTTTCGAGTACAACGCAGTTTATATTTTAACACTTTGATTTTAAATCAATTTTTCAATATTCACATAACCTATTTAGGATTTAACCTCAATGACTGAACAATCAGAAATGGAAAAAAAGCAGTTCGATGAAAACCTCATGGCATTAGAAAGCGGAATAGCCGCTTTTGAAACTAAAGAGTTTGCGCGTGCTTACCAATTACTCTTTCCGTTGGCAGAAGAATCGGGTAATTTTCAAGCACAATATCGCCTTGCGATTATGGCTCAGAATGGTTTAGGGCAAGTCGTGAATAAAAAAGCAGCAGAACGTTGGATGCGAACTGCGGCTGAACAAGGTTTTGATTTAGCACAACATGGTTTTGGATTTATGTATATGGAAGGTGAATGTGTGGAACAAGACGATGCACAAGCAGTTCATTGGTTTCGTCTCGCAGCAGAACAAGGTTTGATAGGAGCACAAACGACTTTAGCCCAGCTATATGAACAAGGGCGTGGCGTGGAAAAAGATTTAGAAGAAGCGAAACGGTGGTATGCTAAAGCGGGGTTTTAATTAAGTCATGTAGGGTGGGCAACCAAAAGACGTTGCCCACCCTACCTGGCTAACCTTTCACAGGTTGCAATTTCTTCCGACGACGACGGTTTGCAACACTCAGCGTAATGCCCAGAAAGCCTATTAATAATGGCATCAGTCCAATATTGATGAATTTCATCTGGGTTTCCAGACGTTCAATGTTTTTCTGCAACTCATGTTGGACATTGCGGAGTTCCTTACGAATCTTGATTTTTTCCTGACGGAAACGGTCAATTTCTTCTTGTTGCTTGAAACTGAGCATTAGCTTATCATTCCCCTCTTGTTTCTGTTTTTGCATTTCACGAATTTTTTGATCCGTTTCTTGAAGACGCGCCTGTAATTCCTTTTCTTTTTCACGGAATTGTTGTTCAGCGTCTTGTTGGATTTCTTCAACTCGGGTGAAGGGACGCGCAAAATTACCCCGATTACGCACACTGATGAGATCATTGCTGCCACTGAGATTGTCTAACGCATTGGAGACAAAGGTGGCATTTGCAGCGTGGGGAATGGCGAGCCGTTGTCCAAAAAGATTTTGCACCTGTACCCAGAATTTGTCTTCTAACATATCCGTATCTGCTACGACGATAAGATTGACCGATTCCGTCGATTCCGTGAGATGCTTGCCAGTTTCTTCTTCAGAACTGTCTTTATCCTCGCCATCAGCTTCGTCCTCATCTTTAGGCTTGCCGTCGGGAAAAGCGGTTTTTACCTTCCCAGTAATCCGAGCCGCTAAAGTAAATTGCCCTTCAGGCTTGAAATTACGCACCAAATCCTCTGGCTCTGAAAAAGCACCCAGTTTTGTGGTTTCTATTTGCATGGACTTGTTGCCAGATTTAATCAATGGAGTGATTTCTGTTTCGATATCCCCTTTTTCCACTATCGCACCAGGCGTTGCCAAAACAATATTACCTAACTTGCTGGTAATAATATCATCGATGTTGAAATACTGTTTATCATCTAAGTCCATCCAAACGGGATAAGTAACAACCATAGTATGATTACCCTTTCTCACCTGCACCTTTTGGGCAGTGCGGAGATTACCCACCGCTTTGTCAGAGGCCACTTCTATTCCCCAAGCGTCAAATAATTTGCTGAATTCTGAGTTACGCGGTGCTTGCATGGCAGCAAAGGGGTTCTTAGGATCAGAAGGGGGTTGATAGACTTCTGAATAAGGATCGACAAATGCAATCACTCTGCCCCCTTTGAGGACAAATTGATCGATAGCGTATAATGTGCCATCACTGAAGTCTTTGGGATGAACAACCATTAGCACATCAACCTCATCAGGAATCGTTTCAACATCCGTTTCGATTTTTCGTATTTCAAATGATTGACGGAGTTGATCAACAATCATCCAATCTTTTGCCGCGTCTTGTTGCTGCATAAAAGGGGATACCGCGTCGCCTTGTAAGGGCAAGGTACTCATCAAGCCAACCACTTTTTGCTTGGGATTCGCTAGTTGATAAACGAGTTTGGTCAGATCATATTCTAAAAATTCGGCCCGATTTGGTGTGAAGAAGGGAATTCTTTCTTCATCATCTGTGGAACTGGTGCCAGCAAGACCGAAATAAAACATGGTATTGTTATTATCCACAGGAACGCCTTGCAAACCATAGCCTTCCGCTTCATCCTCTTCTTCTGAGAAGGGTTCTGGATCAATAATCAGGAGTTTAATCTTACCCCCGGCGGTGCGTTGAAATTCTTCTAATAACTCTCGCACACGAATGGTATAACTACTAATACCAGGAAGTCCTGTTGCCAGTTTCTGCGAGAGAAAAAAGCGTAGCGTCATTGGCTCCTCTAAGTTTTTGAGGATATTCTTTGTGCCTTCGGAGAAGGTATAAAGTTGCGCTTCTGTTAAGTCGAGTCGTGCCGTTTTCAGTGTTTGTTCACTGATAATATTGACGGCAAGCAGTAAGGCAATAGCCAGAAACAAGCCGCTTGTTGTGAGTATTTTATTCATGTTGTCCCCGTTTAATCCGCTTTCTTCATTTCAATTAAGAGAGCTGTTGTAAATAGCCAAAAGGTTATCAGAGAAAAGAAATAAATGAGATCACGCAAGTCAATAACCCCTTTGCTAATCGCACTAAAATGGGTTAAAAAGCTAAATGAACTGATTGTTTCGACAATGATTTGAGGGGCCCAGCCGCTAAAAAAGTCTAATACCAATGGAAAGCCGCTGAGGATAAATGCTAAACAGACAACGACTGTGATGACAAAAGCGATCACTTGGTTTTTAGTCAGGGCGGAAATGCAACTGCCAATCGCAAGAAATCCACCTGCCATCAAGAGGCTTCCGAGATAGCTTATCATAATCACGGCGTTATCAGGATTACCCAGATAATTGACACTTAGCCAGATGGGAAAAGTCAGAAATAGGGCAATCGCTGTAAATGCCCAGGCGGCAAAAAATTTACCCAATACCGCTTCAGTAATGGTAATTGGCAAAGTCAATAGGAGTTCAATCGTGCCACCTTTGCGTTCTTCCGCCCATAACCGCATTGATAATGCGGGTATTAAAAATAAATATAACCAGGGGTGGAAACTAAAAAATGGTGATAAATCTGCTTGCTCTCTGGCAAAGAAATCACCTAAATAAAAGGTAAATATGCCACTTAAAAATAAAAAAATGATAATAAATACATAAGCAATGGGTGTGGCGAAGTAACTCGCAAGCTCTCGCCGAAATAACACCCAAATAAGGTTTGCACGCATAAGGTTTTTTTCCTTTTTCTCTTCTCTGTTGAGTACAACGGATTGACGGAATAAACGGATTTTTTTTCTCGTCGTGAGTTCCACCAATTTCATAGGTGGCTATTCACATTTTACCCTTTTAGGGTTGGAAATTGAGTTTAAGTACCGAAGTACAAGTTTTAGCACTTTTTGGAGTCCAAACCTTTAGATTTGGACGTGACCATATTACCGAGTGCCAAATCTGAAGGTTTGGACTCCATCATATCCGATAACTTGTGCTGAAGGACTTAGAAATCCGATTTTTGAAAAAAAATCGGATTTCTTAAACCTCAATCAATCCATTTATTCCGTTAATCCGCTGTACTCAGATTTTTTTTAATCCAAAGCTGGCTGACGATCAACCAACAGTTGTAATAGAACGAAATACCTCATCTAAACGCCCTTTCTCAACATGAAGTTCTTCCACTTTCCATTGTTGCTTGCGGGCATGTTGACTGATTTCGCCAATGATGGGGTGCTGTGCTTTTGGAAAAATCTGATAACTCAGTGTTGAGTTATTTTCCATCAACGCTTCTAATTTCTGTACACCTGGTAGTTTTAACAAAGATTGACGTATTTTCTCCACATTATCTTTGGGAGTATGCAACGTAATCGTAACCGCATTGTGAAATTGAGATTTCGCTTCCAATTCTGCGGGAGTACCATCTGCCAGAATTTTGCCCTCCGCAATAATGATTGCGCGAGTACAAACAGCATGAACCTCTTCAAGAATATGGGTGGATAAAATAATCACCTTTTCCTGAGCCTTCTGTTTAATGAGGCTACGGACTTCATGCTTTTGATTTGGATCAAGTCCATCAGTTGGTTCATCTAAAATTAACACTTCTGGATCATGCAATATCGCCTGCGCTAAACCGACACGACGCTTAAAGCCTTTAGAAAGCGTATCAATAGATTGATATAGAACGCTTTCTAAATTGACTTGTTTTATGGTTTCTTTGATCTTGCTGCGTTTATCTTCTCCCCGTAAACCGCGTATCTGTGCGATAAATTCTAAAAAACTGGCAGGAGTCATATCAGGATAAGCGGGCGCACCTTCTGGCAAATAGCCAATACGCTGTTTAACTTCAAGAGGCTTTTGAACAATATCATGCCCATAAACAGTTACGTTGCCCGCAGTGGGTGTTAAAAAACCCGTGATCATTTTCATTGTGGTCGATTTACCTGCCCCATTGGGACCTAGAAAACCTAACACTTCACCTTTTTTTACCTGAAAAGAGATATTGTCAACAGCAGTCAATAAACCAAACTGTTTGTGTAAATTTTTTATTTCAACCATTTTTATTAAGGGTTTTACTCATAAATTATTGAATTTTAAGAAAAAATTGATAAAAAAAAGTCGTTGTTGAATGTAATATATTAAAGAATAGTAGGGATAATGTCAAAAAAAATCAAGTGATTTTTGCAAATTTTTTAACTATTCAGCTTTGAAATCAATTTCAAGGCTAACAGCTTTCGAGGCTAAAGTTTTTTCTTTAAAAAAACTGTAACTACTCAGCCTTGAGATAAATCTCAAGGCTAAAAGCTCAAGCAGGCTAAAGCCAGCTAAACGACTCAGTCTTCTTTTAGTCTGCTTTAGCAGACTTTAGCTTTTAGCCTTGAAATTGATTTCAAGGCTAACCGCTGCATTTTTTGTTTGGAATACCTGTCTTAAAGCATAAAATAGCACACACCTGTCACAACAAATACACCTATCACATTCAAAAATAAACCTTCCCGCGCCATAACACGAATCGGTATTTTATTGGCACTCATCACAATCGCATTCGGTGGCGTTGCAACGGGAAGCATAAAGGCAAAACTCGCACTAATGGTTGCCGGTAACATGAGAAGCAGGGGATTTTCCAAATTGAGAGAGATTGAAGCACTGCCTAAAATGGGCAACAGAACATTTGAAGTAGCAGTGTTGCTCGTGATTTCAGTTAAAAAAGTCACGATGAGACAGATCACACCGATGATTAACCATAAGGGCAAATCCGCTAATAAAGTCAATTGTTCGCCTAAAACTTGGGTTAATCCAGAAGCCATAAAACCTTCCGCAATCACCATGCCGCCTGCTAATAATAACAGGATGCCCCAAGGAATACGTTCTGCGGTTTGCCAATCTAATAATCCATGATGTTTATTGTCACTATGTTGCACATTATCTGAAACGATAAATAGTGCTAACACAGCGAGTATTGCAATGGTGCTATCGCCGATGGTTCCGATTCCTAAATACTGTTCCATTAAACCGCCCCATCCTCTGATTAATATTTCTTCTTCGCCTATTTGCCATACACCTAATGGGATAGTACGAGTCACCCATAAAATCGCCGTACCAGAAAAAATGATAAGCACTCGTTTTTGCGCAGTAGTCCATTCTTCAATGCGAGGTAAACATAAGGATTGAGTATTTTTAGATGGGACTAATCGACTTAGCCAAAGCCAAATAATGGGTAGCATGATTAAGGTAACAATACCGCTAATACTCATCCATTCGGTAAAGCTCATTTCAATGCCAGTGAATTCGTAATAATTTTTAATAAAAACTGCATTAGGGAATGTACCAATTAACGTTGCGACCCCGCCAACACTGGCTGAGTAGCAAATAATTAATAGTAGAGGAATTACCAGTTTCTTTTCTTCATCTTGAGCGATAACCGCCATCGCGATAGGTAACATCATCAATGTCGTTGCGGTGTTAGAAATCCACATACTTAAAAATGCGGTTGCTAACATAAAACCGAGTAAAATGCGCCGCCGACTATGAATGCCAACTATTTTTAAAACCCAATAGGCGATTTTGCGATGCGTACCTGTTTTTTCCATTGCAGCTGATATCATAAAACCACCCATAAATAAAATAATCAGATGATTGCCCAAAGGAGCAGCTGCGGCTTGATGACTTAAAATACCAAATGTGGGAAATAAGACAAATGGAATCAATGAAACGACTGCAATAGGAATTGGTTCCAATATCCACCAAACTGCACATAAAGTGGTAATAACAGCAGTCCACGCGGCTTTATCTGTCATGCCATCAGCATTAAAACATAAAATACCAACTATCAACGCTAAAATGGGACCCATGAGGAAGGCAAATAGTTTATTCATTTCACAATTAACCGGATGTTCGTAACTGATCACAGTACAACGCAGAGGGTTGTAGAATACATTCCCAAAACAGAGTTTGGGAACGAGAAAAAATTGGAGTTCAACGCTTCAGCTTTGGGCGTGTTCAACGCTTCAGCTTTGGGCGTGTTCAAATAGAGCGAACAAAGCTAAAGCATTGAGCTTCATCATATCAGAACATTTCTGCTTCAGTACAGATTAGGGTTCTAAAAAAAAACTGAGACGCAATAATTCCCCCTCTTCTTTGTAAAGAAAACGATTTCCCATTTGTCGGTGAATCATTGGCACACCTCGCCCTAAAACATCAATAAATGTAACGACTCAGGGCAACCACAAGGGTGTGCAGCCTACATCAGAATATTTTCGTCCGTCTTCATAACTGATGTTACGCACTATGTTTCCAAGATGTTTAAGAAATCCGATTTCTGAAAAAAATCGGATTTCTAAGCTCGAAGAAACACACGATGTTTAAGCGATTTTTGAAAGAAATCGGATTTCTAAGCTCGAATAGAATCGCTTTGCGTAACATCAGTTCATAAGAATGAGATCATATTCTAATGGCACTTACTTAGTGTCCATCCGGAAACTATTTTGAAAATTCCAAAGCTGAAGCGTTGGACTCCAAATAATGGGCATCTTGGTATCCAACATTAACTTTGGAGGTGTTTCCGGATGGACACTACTTAAGCGAATTTGGCTTCAAAATGAATGTCGATCTGGTTAGCGTAGCGTCACCCGACAATCGCAGGAGAATGTTGGGTGACGCTATCGCTAACCCAACCTACAGCGTTCAATAATCCTTAAGTAAGTGCCATTAGGTCATATTCAACATTCTAAAATTAAGGGATTATGTACCCAATAAGCTAATCCAGATTGAAGACACTCTTTACAAATTGCTTGAGAGACTTTCTGTTTTCTTATCTCATCATAAGATAAATTGAAAAGTGATCCCATTGCGTAATAATCAGGATGTTCTTTTGTCACAACACAACAGGTTAAGAGATTACAATATTCATCAATGGTTAAATAATGGTTATGTTGGGGGCAAATATAATCTGTTGGGGCAGCAGTTACTGTATCATCAATATAATATAATAATAAATCTTTTGAAAGCTTCTTTAAAGTTTCATAACTCAGAGCATCATTCAAATAAGCGAGTGATAAATTATAATCAACTGGAAAAGCCGCATAAGGAGAAAATTCCACCCCTTTTTCTAAACAGAATTGTTTGGCTGCCTTTATTTCCCCAAGATTGAATTGATAAATATGATAGGTTATTCTAATCATATCCGCGCTTTTAAAAGTCTCTAACAAAACATCAATATTACGCTGTATTTTGTCAAATTGAAAACCATGAATTCTATCATAAGCGGCTTGACTAAACCCAGGCATAGATATTGTGAATTGTTTTAAATGAGCTAAGAGATGATGTGCAACCTTAACCGATTTTGAGGCGTTGGTACTGATAGCAAAAGCCAATTCTTTTTCATGTAATACCGTTAAAATCTCCTCAAACTGAGGATGAATTAAAGGTTCTCCCCAGTTATATAAGTGAATACACGTTGTTGCACCAATAATTCCGATGTCAATCAGCCGATTTATAGCCCGTTCAAATGTTTCTACTGGTATAAAACGAGCCTTTTTAGGCGTGACTTTATCGCTCGGATGTTTTGATTCAACAAAAGGACTTTTAGTCACACACCAGGGACATTTAGCATTACAAATCCCAGATATTTCAAAAAATATATCTCCGTACATAATTTCTTACCATTTCGTAATTACGGTACTTTCGCTCATTTTTTAAGAATAAATATAATAATAGATTGATTTTATGTCTGTCCTTTCGCTTTTTTTTAGGTAACTACTGGGGTGGTGAAAATTCGGCTTTTTTTCCATTGCGTCAAGTTCACGACGATTTTCCGCAATAGCCATCTGAAATTCTTCCCAATCTGGATCATCGGCAAACATCCCAGAAAATTTTATCCAAGGATTTTTTTCCTGTAATGAATTGGGTAACGTTGATTGATTAACTGATGTTACGCACTATGTTTTCAAGATGTTTAAGAAATCCGATTTCTTTCAAAAATCGGATTTCTAAGCTCGAAGAAACACAGGATGTTTAAGAAATCTTTGAAAGAAATCGGATTTCTAAGCGGCGAAACGATGTTT
>JAOZSV010000414.1 GCA_029939505.1 Thiotrichaceae bacterium
TTATATACAATCCGCTTAGAAATCCGATTTTTTTTAAAATCGGATTTCTTGAACTCTTTTTATATACAATCCGCTTAGAAATCCGATTTTTTTTTAAAATCGGATTTCTAAAACTCTTTTTATATACAATCCTTTTAGAAACAAGTCACATCAGTTAATAATACATCAACTTTAAATAACGATAATAAGTACCCTCCGCATTCGATACCGCCAACATAAAACCTTCACGCCCATCTAAAAATCCTGCTTGTAAAAAGTATGTTCGCACAAAAGCCCATAATCCGTGAAAAATCGCTTTCTTCAAACTGGACTTTTTACCTTGTTCATAATATTTAAGGGCATTAGCAGAGGAATAGCTATTCATTTTATTGAGCACTTCTTCCAACGAATTAAAAGAATAATGTAATAAGGGTGTTTTCAGGGTACATAAGTCGCCCTGTAAAAGTTGCACTTTTTCATGAACCAAATCATCGCTAAAACACGCAGAATCGCGCCGAAATAAACGGGTAACATAATCTGGTGTCCAACCACTATGTTTTATCCACCGCCCACAGTAAGAGGATTGACGTGGCAGACGAAAGGCGGTACAATAAGTATGAGTAATAGCCTGTTTAATTTCTTCTTGTAAAGCAGGTGTCACTCGTTCATCGGCATCAATGGATAAAACCCATTCGCCTGTTGCCTTTGCTAAAGCGCGATTTTTCTGTGGACCAAAACCTGGCCAATCATCAGTGATAAAGATTTTATCCGTGAATGGACGACAAAGTGCAACAGTGTTATCATCGCTGCCACAATCAACCACAATAATCTCGTCCGCATAAGCAACGGATGTGAGACAATCTTCAATATGGACAGCGGCATTTTTAGTAATAAGAATAACGGAGAGTTTGGGCATTTGTCGTATTTTACGCTATTTTTTCTGGTTTTCTACTTACCAGCGCGTGGGAACAATCTCGAATTTTTTAGTCGTTTAATTGATTTTAAATACGGAACTGATAACTGATATGTTGCTTTTCATTAACAATATTTTAATTTTTTTACTGTTAATTTTATCCTTCCCTGCTCATGCAGAGGATCAAGAAACACTCAAGATCGCCATTAAACCTAGCGAGCCTTGGGTGATGTACGATGTGAATTTGCCCCCTGAAAAAAGAAAGCCAGTGGGTTTTAGTATTGAACTGTGGCAAGGCATAGCCAAAGAAATCGGAGTCAACACGCAGTGGGTTTACGAAAACAACGTGCCTGATTTGTTAAAGAGTGTACAGGATGGCAGGGCAGATGCAGGCATTTCTGCAATAACCATTCGCAGTGATCGGGAAGAAGATATCGATTTTTCCAATTCAATGTTTGAATTGGGGCTGCAAATCATGGTTCCAGAGGGTTCTGGAACCACCTATCCCATCATGATAGCGTTCAATGAAATCAAGAAATTTCTGATCCCAGTCAATATCAGTATATTTTTGCTGGCTCTATTTTTTATGAGTCATCTACGGTGGTGGGTTGATAAATGGTCATCTAAGGAGTCACGAATTTTTTCTCGACATTATTGGCATGGTTTGTATGATGCTTTTTGGTGGTCTATCACAATGCTGCTGACTTGGGAAGCCCCAAAAAATCGTGGATTAGCTAGACTGATTGATCTTTCTTGGCATTTTGTCGGTTTGGTTGCTTTGGGTATATTGACCGGTATCGTTGCTGCCTCTTTGACTATTCAAGCAATTGGCGGAGCCATCAACAGTGAACAAGACTTACCCGGCAAAAAGGTAGCGGCGGTGGCGACTGATGCACCGAGAAATTATTTGGAAAATATTGGGGCAAGAGTCGTCCCTGTCTCCAATTTAGAACAAGGGATTGACCTGTTGTTGAAAGGAGAAGTTGATGCTTTGGTACACGATGGTCCTCGGTTGTTGTATATGGCGAAACAAATTAATCAGCAAAAAAAGACAGGGGTAGCCGTTTTACCAGCCCTTTTCAATAACCAAAACTATGGTATTATATTCCCAAATGGTAGCCAACATTTAGAAACGGTCAATCGCGCCCTGCTAAAATTGCGTGAACAGCAAGGCTTAAATAAAAGTTTTCACAAACAATTACGGGAGAAGTGGATCCCACAAACGAATTGAGGTGAAAGCTGGGATGGTTTCGAGGTTTTTCTCGCCTCTACTTACTTACTGATGTTACGCACTATGTTTCCAAGATGTTTAAGAAATCCGATTTTTGAAACGGATTTCTAAGCGGCGAAACGATGTTTAAGAAATCCGATTTTTGAAACGGATTT
>JAOZSV010000064.1 GCA_029939505.1 Thiotrichaceae bacterium
CGTTTCGCCGCTTAGAAATCCGATTTTTTTTCAAAAATCGGATTTCTTAAACATCTTAGAAACATAGTGCGTAACATCAGTGAGGATGATAAATCCGTTGAATTCCATAATCCGTTGTACTCAATTTAAGGTAAATGTCGAGTTACTTTGCTGCGCAAAAAAATCTAACCCGACCTACCTGGCTTGCCCAGAAATATCGCGAGGTAATCTCATGCTGCAAGTACCTCATCGTGAACAAAATGTAAGCGAATCATTTTAGGAAGTTTTGCGGGTTCAAAATGACAACGCACCGCATCACGGATTTGATGACGTAATTCAGTGACATTATCTGCTTCTGTATAGATTGATACGTCAACGGCGCGAGCAATGTAACCCCCTTCAGGGGCAGGCTCAACAATAAAAATTAATTCATTCACGACATAATGATCCTATATATTCAATGTTCAATTTTTTTTTGGGTTCCCATTCGCCGGAGAACCCACTTTTGAACAAGATTTCAGCCTAACGTTTTTCTTCAAAAAACGTTAGGCTGAAAAACAGACTGAAGGATTTTCGAGGTTTTTTGAAGAAAAACTTAAACCTCGAAAGAATTAAGACTTTTCATCCTGTGAAATCTTAAAATCCGTTTAATCTTGTTTAAAAGCCCTTGGTGAAAATACCATATCCTTAATGAGAGAATACTTTGCGTAAAGCCTCTGGTTGTTTATCAGCAACCAATAACAATGTTCTAGCAGAAGCATTAGGCTCACGCCGCCCTTGTTCCCAATAATGTAAAGTGCGAACACTAACACCCATACGCAAAGACTTCTGATGAAACGCCCATACGTTCTCGAATATTGATGACATCACCGGCTTTTGGTAATTTCAACTCAGTGGTTTTCAGTTCAATTTCACCCCTTTTCCACGCGGCAATTTCTTCTAAGCCATTGAGAATTTCAGTTCCAATATCACGTTGAGTCATTTAAGTGCCTCCAATAGTTTGACAATACGTTTGAGAGTGGCTGCATCAATATTTTTCCGTTCTCCTTTACTGTATAAGGTATTCGTCCTCATTCATATAATTTTCAAGTTGGGCAGTAAACGGTGAAACTTCAACAAATATCATAATTGCTTATGCCTTAAATTTAATTAACCCAAAGAGACGATTTATTTTTGCTTGATTAATCTAAAACGTTTGAACAGGATTTCAGCCTAAAGTTTTTTGAAGAAAAACTTTAGGCTGAAAAACGGATTAAGACTCCGGTGAAATCTTAAAATTCGTTTAATCTGGTTTAAAAGCCCTTGGTAAAATTACCATTCTTATAGTATAGATTAAAGTTTAACTCGTCAAAGTTTTTTTTTGCAAGCAAGGGCAGAAATCCGATTTTTGAAAAAAATCGGATTTCTGCCATAGCCTTTATGCTCACTTACTCCATTGGTTTAATAAACCATTGAGTCTATCAGTTGCTTCCTTTACCGAATCGGGTTTAACTGGAACAAACATTCCACGCGCTATTTTATCTCTAAGCATCAGACCCTCTTTAAATAAATCAAATTCGGTGAGTGAAATTTCGCCATTTGAATAGATATGATTTAACAATTTTGAGATAGGAAAACGTTCAACAGGGATATGTTGATCAATAGAACGCTTCCGAAATGCCGCTTCAAGGATGCTCCAGAAAAATAGCAGGGCAGGTTCAAAAAGAGATTCTTGAATCAAAAAATTTAACTTATTGACTTTATGAGTCAATTCAAACCAAGAAGGCAATTTATTGGCTAGAACGACTTCATTTTCATCATCCAAAGTCACTAACACAAAACGCCAACCACGATACCTCGCAATTTGTTCCGCTATTTTTTGAAAGGGTTCAATGGGTAAACGATTTAAGCTGGGTTTGATTTCGATGATAATTCCACCATCATCTTTAGTGGCTATTAAGCTAGGGCGATACTGCCCTAAATCAAATGGCAACTCTTTGATTGAAGGTTCAACGACTACTTTATAGCCGTTACTTAATAATTCCTGTTTGATTAATTCAATCTTAACTTCAGATTTAATGACATTATTCATAAATAGACTTCCAAATTTTCAGCGCGAGAAACACAGAGATAAACACATTCTTGCCCAGATATTGCACCTTGAATCAATAATTTAGGCTCGTTCCCACGCGCCGGCGTGGGAATGCAGTCGGGACGCGCCAGCGTCCTGTTCATCATCACTTAAAGAAAGGAAAAAATGAAAATTATCGTTTCACTTCGACGCTGGCGCGTCGAGAATGCGTTCCAACGCCGGCGCGTGGGAACGAGAAAAAGTTAACGCGCTACCAACGATAAGAGACACGCGGCTATATCCAGGTGTTTGTGGTGACAATTGTTTTAATTGCACCATAGCCTCTCGAATCCCTTCGAGACTGGCTTGATTATGCTGGGTAAATTCATCACGGGCGTTGATTTGTGACGATAAATTAAGCTGCGTCATGAGTGCCATGATAGTGGTTTCTACTTTTTCTAAAATATCAGGCGACGGAGATTCAGGCGTTAATTTTTGGTTTTCTAAAAAGTCGCTTAAATTTTGGAATTGCTCTGTTTTCTCGTCAAAAAAGCGTACTGCCTCAAACAAATGTTCTAAGCCATCAGAATAATTCATACAGACATTGACAATATTAACCACATATTCTGTAATGTTATTACCCACTTTAATACGATTAACGATGTGATGGGGCAACATCTTTAACAACGAGCCACGAGTTTCTATATCCCTGAGACTTGGGCATTCCTGCAATAATTTTATGAGATGATTTTTGTTCATTTGTTGATTTAAAAAGAATTAATCAAAATAAATGATTCAGAAAATGACAAAGATTGTATATAATACTCGACTATCAAGTTTTTTAACAACCAATAACTACAAGGATTAAATATAAGCAAGGATAAACCGAATTTGAATTCGAGTCGAGGCTACTGTATCAAGACTGCTATCAGAGATTCAATCCCCAAACGGGTGATCCCAGCACTGTTCCTTTTGCCAGCTTACCCTCAGTGGGTGCCGTTAAACAGAGATTTAAAAAATGGTTTGAAAAAAATCAAGACTGGTTAAAGCAAAAAATTTGTGTGGAATGGGGATACTCGCGCAAACACGAGAAATTTCAAACGAAGGAAATGTTAATTATTGCCCTGACGACTGACGGCTTAACGGCAGCCCTTTCCCAACGCAACGCTGGCTGCCATGACGGTATTAGTCGCTGAACATTATCTTGATCATCTGTGCGCCGAATGTACTAAAGAGGAGGCGGGATGATGGATGATGCGTTGAAAAAGCGCGTTCATAACGAAATAGCCAATGCCACCGTTAAAATTTTGCTGGCGAATGAATTTCAAGGCAGCGGTGCTTTTATTACACCGGATGGCTATGTCTTAACGGCTTTTCACTGTATCAAAGATTTTGCACCGCCAATTACTATCGAAACCCGCTTTGGCGAAACATTTAAGGCAAAATTGGATGAAGCGAAAACTTTGAAACACTTCGATTATGATATTGCGGTGTTAAAAATAAATGAGAAAGCCGCGCATTATCTACCGCTAGGAATGATTTCAAGAAGAAATGTGACTGATGATGTCGTGGCAACGGGATATCCAGCCGGTGATGATCCCAGACATGATAAACCCGTTTACTTATTTAGCAGAATCTCCCAGATTCGCGCCGATAACAAAATCCAAATTCCTGATGCGATTAAAGGGCGTGGGCAAAGTGGCGGACCCGTTTATCATTACGCGACGAAACGGGTGATTGGATTAGCAACGGAGGGCTATAAACAAGAAGTGATAATGGATACGGGATTAGCAACCCGCTTTGATCCCCTATTTGAAAAATGGCCTGAACTTGAAATCATTAATAACAAAGTGGCGCAAACTTGGGAAAAACGCTTAGTCGAATTGGATGTGGAATTAGATGAAGGGAATGATAACAAAAATGGTGGAAAAAAACTGTCTAGCGAGTTCTTGAGTAAGAACCCCCAAGTCAAAAGAGAGCTAATCAATGCCCTATTTGCCTGTCCAAGCATGAAAGATGACCAAATACGCCGTACCATAATTAACCAATTGCCTCCAGAAATCTCCAACAGTATGTCAAGCCTCTCTCATGGAAAAGCGCATGTTATCAACATATTAGATGTTTGCCTCAAATTTTCTGAGGGATTAGAAAAATTAATTGACGCTATTCGTAATCTTGATGAAAAAACTGAGCAAATACAAGTGCTTGATGCGTTTATAAGAAAATTGTGAATGTTACTCGTTCCCAAACTCAGTTTGGGAATGCCTTCTATCATGGATTAAATTCAATTAAAAAATAGGGATTCAATATGTCCGTACAACTGACAATAGATTTACCCGAAGATGCTTTTTCTATCTTGCGTACTCATCCTGATGGCTTTATTAAAGAAATGCGTCTTGCGGCGGCAATCAAATGGTTTGAAATAGGTCAAATTTCTCAAGCGAAAGCAGCAGAATTAGCTGATGTGAATCGCCAACAATTTATAAATGCTTTGTCACGTTTTCAGGTATCGCCTATTCAGATGACGCCAGAAGAGTTAACTGCGGAGTTTTTAGCTGATGATTAGACGTTGGGTCGTTGATAGTTCACCACTGATTTTACTCTCAAAAATTGGAAAAGTGGCTTTGCTGCATGAATTACCTGATGAAATGGTGATTCCGGCGGGTGTTGCACAAGAAATTCAACGCGGTGCCAAAAATGATGTCGCTAGGCGTTGGTTAGAAAATGAAGGAAACACTTATGTACAGGAGACGAGTGTTGTTATACCACTTATATCAACATGGTTGTTAGGCTTAGGAGAAAGTCAGGTACTTTCTTATGTACAGACACATTCTGATTGTGTCGCTATTTTGGATGATCGAGCGGCTAGAAATTGTGCGTGTACATTAAAAATTCCGGTTCGTGGTACTTTAGGTGTACTTCTTTTAGCAAAATGGAAAAATCGCACAAATAAAACCCTTATTGATTCAATTGCAAAATGTCGGTTTGCATATCAATACGAAATTAATTGATGAAGCTCTAAAGCTCGCTGAGGAAACCCACAGCCGGTTTCTTGTTTCCAAACTCCGTTTCTTGTTCCCAAATCGAATTTTTGAACGAGCAAAATACTAACTCACGAGGATAAGCAACGAGTTCAGGCAAATGCAACTCAACTGGTGAACGAGATTAGGAACGTGCATGAAATCAACTCTCCAACTATACCTGTCAGGTCTGATTCAACATTGTGGAATTTATTTCATGCTCGTTCCTTACTATGAACAATCTCGACTTCACTCTTTCCATGCCGCCATAAAAGTCTTCCCTTGCGGTACTGGCAGATCACGGCTTTCTGTCCAACCACCCGCAAAAGGTAAATAACGACGGCAACCCAATTTCGCTAAAAGTCGGATCATCAAGGCAGTCAAACGGTGATAAAGGCGTGGCTTTTTTGCAAAAAATGCCCATAATTTCAGAGCAAAACGCCCACTGAAGGGGGATAATTTGGCTTGATATTCTTTGACGCGGTGAGCACGCAATAATTTAGGTAAGGGAATTTGCATTGGGCAAACTGCTTCACAGCGTCCACATAAAGTTGAAGCATTCGGCAATTCTCCTGCCTCTTTTAAGCCTAACATCAGTGGGGTTAGCACAGAACCCATCGGACCCGGATAAACCCATCCATAAGCATGTCCGCCCACAGCACCATACACCGGGCAATGATTTAAACAGGCACCGCAGCGAATGCAGCGCAACATGTCATGAAATTCACTTCCAAGCAGAGAAGAGCGTCCATTATCCACCAATACAACATGAAATTCTGTGGGACCATCTAAATCTTCACGACGGCGGGGCCCTGTAGAAAATGTGGTATAAGAAGTGATTTCTTGCCCTGTCGCGCTCCGTGCCAATAGCCGCAATAATGTCGTGCAATCTTCTAATGTGGGAACCACTTTTTCTATACTCGTGACGACGATATGAATACGCGGCAAAGTATTGGTTAAATCGCCATTGCCCTCATTCGTCACAATAACAGTTGAACCGGTTTTAGCAATCAGAAAATTCGCACCGGTAATCCCAACATCTGCACTTAAAAACTTTTCGCGCAATACATGACGCGCTTCATTGACTAAATCGGGGATTTCACTCAACTTTTCATTCAAACCATATTTTTGATGATGTTGATGAAATAAATCCGCCACTTGTTCACGGGTTTTATGTACAGCAGGTGCAATAATATGACTTGGCGGCTCTTTTGCCAATTGAATAATATATTCCCCCAAATCAGTTTCTACCACATCAAAACCCGCTTTTTCCAACGCGCTATTGAGAGCAATCTCTTCACAAATCATAGATTTACCCTTAGTCACACGCTGCGCTTTTGCGGCTTTAGCAATCGAAATAATTTGTTCACACGCGGAATCCGGTGTCTCTGCCCAATGTACTTCACCGCCGCTATTCTGTACTTGTTTTTCAAACTCTTCTAAATAAAAATCTAAATGGGCTAAAGTATGTTCCTTAATCTTACGGGCGCGTTGTCGCAAAGCATCAAATTCGGGCAAAGCATCGATGGCTGCGCGACGTTTATCAATAAAATGACTTTTGCTTCTTGCAAGCGCACTTTGTAAATGAATATTTTTTAAAGCCTGTTTGGCTTGATATTTAAAAGCATGGGGAGTTGATTTCACGGTTTTTGGCGTCTTTTTTTTATAGCAATGGTTAATGAACTTTAATATAAATATCAATAATCAAATTCGTATAGAAATCCGATTTTTGAAAAAAATCGGATTTCTTTATTCGCCCACGGAAATCAAATTCGTATAGAAATCCGATTTTTTTTCAAAAATCGGATTTCTTTATTCGCTTTATGCTTAATCCGAAAACTTGAACGTTTGGAGTATATAATACGGTTTTTGAGTCTTTTTTTAATTCACCACATTTTGCTGATGTTCTTGAAGAAACGCTTGCAGATTCGCAACCGCCATATTTAATAAAGTTTGTCGTGCCGTCTGAGTCGCCCAAGCAACATGGGGGGTAATGAAACAATTATCTAATTGAAACAATGGGTTATCAACTTTAGGCGGTTCTACGGATAAGACATCTAAGCCTGCCCCCGCAATCTGTCCGCTATGCAATGCTTCTGCTAAAGCGTTTTCATCAACCAAAGGTCCTCGCCCCGTATTAATGAGAAAAGCGGACGATTTCATTAAAGCTAAACTGTGGGCATTGATAAGATGTTCTGTTTCAGAGGTGAGGGCACAATGTAAACTGATCACATCGCTTTCCTGAAATAAAGTCTCTAAATCCACATTTCTTACCCCGTCAACTGGCTTTGGAGTCCGTTGATAAGCCAAAACGGGCATATCAAAAGCATTTGCCAATTTTGCGACGGCTTTTCCAATCGCGCCAAGTCCAATGATACCCATAGTCAACGTTTCTAAGGCAATCATTGGTTTATCCCAATAACAAAAATCCGTGTGATGGCTCCAACGTTTTGCCCTAATGCCCTCGGAATGTCTTCCAACATGTCGCGTCATTTCTAATAGCAAAGCAAATACCATCTGTGCCACTGATTTTGTGCTATAAGCAGGGACATTGGTTACGGGGATATGCCGTTCACGAGCGGCTTCTATATCAACAACATTATAGCCGGTTGCCAATACACCAATATATTGCAATTTCGGCAATTGGGCAATAACAGCGCGATTCAGTACCGTCTTATTCGTCAAAACGATTTCAGCCTCTACAGCGCGTTGCACTACTTCAGAAGCAGGGGTACGATCATAAATCTGACAGTTTCCTAAAGACTGCAAAGCAATCCAACTTAAATCACCCGGATTAAGGGTGTAACCATCTAAAACAACAATATTCATAATTTTAATTTTTTGGTTTACTAGACACTAATGAGAATTAAATAAAATCCGAAAGTCAAACCTGACAGGTTTGGCCTAATTTTTTTGGAAATTATTAAATCTTAATTCCTAAAAAGTATTAAAATTTATGTTTCATTACTTAATAGCTATGCATAAAATTGGTCATTATAACATACGATTTTCTCAAAAGTTTTATTGGCGAACCTCTATAATATCTTTAGTCACTTTGTTTGAAAGCAAAAATGAAAGAAACAAATAGGTTGGGAAATAAGTTTAAGTGATTGAAAAAAATGGAACTCATTTGCTATCATTAATTTATTTTGGATATTTATAAATTAGAAATCAAAGCTTTCAGTTCAGCAGGATTTTATAATGACAAATCAACATGGTTCACGCACAAGGCGTAAAAAACTTTTATTTTACTTAGATATTATCGATCAAGAAACGCATAAGTTACTTGGACATCTAGGGGATATTTCAAAAGATGGAGTAATGATTCTCACAGAGAAGCCCATCCAATTTGAAAATGTGAAGCGGATAAAAATCCAATTGCCTGATTTTAAAGAGTTCACGAAAAAATATATTGAAGTGGAAGTGGAAAAACGATGGGCAAAACCTGATTCTAAGCCAAATTTATATCGCCTCGGCTGTCGTTTTATCAAACTGAATGAGGAAGATTTGCCAACTCTTGAACATGTTCAAGAAGTTCTTGGTTTTAATTCTACTTTGTCATATTATAGTTAAAAAATAAATAACGACTCAGGGCAAGCATAAAGGATTGCCCCTAGAACATTTCAGCCTATTCGAGGCTAAAGTGATTCAAAAAAACTTTAGCCTCGAATGCTTTTCTTCAAAAAACTTTAGACTGAAATATTCTTATGAAGATGGACGAAAATATTTTTATGTAGGGGCAATCCCTTGTGGTTGCTCTGAGTCGTTACAAAAATAACGGATAACAGAATGGACATTATTCAACGTGATATAGACGTTCTCTGGCATCCCTGCACTCAAATGAAAGATCATGAGAAGTGGCCATTAATTCCTATCCGGCGTGGTGAAGGCGTGTGGTTAGAAGATTTTGCCGGACAACGTTATATTGATGCCATTAGTTCATGGTGGGTGAATTTGTTTGGACATGCCAATCCACGTATTAATGCTGCGGTGCGTGAACAATTGGAAGAGTTAGAACATGTGATATTGGCAGGTTTTAGCCATGAGCCGATTGTGGCATTATCGGAGCGTTTGGTTAAATTGACTCCGAAAAAATTAACCCGTTGTTTTTACGCAGATAATGGTTCAGCGGCGGTGGAAGTCGCGCTAAAAATGAGTTTTCATTATTGGCGTAATCAAGGGCAACCAGAAAAAACGCAGTTTGTCAGTTTGCAAGACAGTTATCATGGCGAAACGTTGGGCGCGTTAGCGGTGGGAGATGTGGCACTTTATAAGGAAACTTATGCCCCTTTATTGATGCACACCTTGACTGCTCCTTCACCTGCTGGCTGTTATGCTAAAGGTGAAGCGTCTTATGAAGATTATGCGCGGCAACAGTTTGAAAGCATGGCAGTATTATTAGAGAAAAACGCTTCTCAATTAGCCGCCGTGATTGTTGAACCATTGGTACAATGCGCTGGTGGGATGCGAATGTATCATCCCGTTTATTTGAAATTGTTGCGAGAAGCCTGTGATGAATATCATGTCCATTTAATTGCAGATGAAATTGCAGTCGGTTTTGGACGTACCGGCACTTTGTTTGCCTGTGAGCAAGCTGAGATTTCTCCCGATTTCTTGTGTTTATCCAAAGGCTTAACGGGCGGTTATTTGCCCTTATCTGTCGTATTGACTGGCGAAGAAATGTATCAAGCCTTTTATGATGATTATACGACTTTAAAGGCGTTTTTACATTCACATAGTTATACAGGCAATCCCCTCGCTTGTCGAGCGGCATTAGCCACTTTGGATATTTTTGATGAAGATAATGTCATTGAAAACAATCGTACTCTCGCGCAGGTGATGGGCGATGCGACTCGCTCATTAGAAGATCATCCCCATGTTGGCGAGGTAAGGCAGCAGGGTATGATAGTCGCCATAGAAATGGTTAAAGATAAGGCTTCGCGAGAACCTTATCCTTGGCAAGAGCGGCGTGGATTAGAAGTCTATCAATATGCTTTAGAAAAAGGGGCATTATTGCGCCCTCTCGGAAATGTGATTTATTTTATGCCTCCTTATGTTATTACGCCTGAACAAATTTATCAATTAGCTGATATTGCTCATGCGGGTATTGATAAGGCAACTCGTGAATTGTGAATAATAAAGAAATCCGATTTTTGAAAAAAATCGGATTTCTCGTCGAAGAACCCTCTGCAAAATGGATGTTAGAGCGATGATTTTTATGATAATTTTCTCATTAAACACGGTTAAAAGTTTACCTCAATCACCGTTCAAAATTGGATAAATTAAAATATGAATATCACTTTTAAAACAAAAAAACTCCAAAAGTTGTTTAATCAAAACAAAAAACTGATTAAAAAGTATGGAGAACGCCGTACCAAATTAATACAACTTCGCCTAGTCCAAATCCAAGCGGCACAATCATTGACTGATTTAGGACCACCATACAGTGGACCGGCACGTTGCCATGAGTTAAAAGGAAATCGCGCCGGCACTTTTTCGGTTGACTTAGAACATCCTTATCGCTTATTGTTTTATCCAAATCATGATCCGGTACCAACCCGTGAAGAGGGCGGAATTAATTGGTCACAAATAACGACTATTGAAATTATTGGAGTGGAGGATACTCATGACTAAAGAAAACCAATTTATGCCAGATTATGCTATTCCACCTGGCGAAACCCTAGCTGAAGAACTGGCCGCAAAGTCAATCAGCCAAACAGAACTTGCCGTACTGATAGGAACTTCTAAGGAAACCATTAATGAAATCATTAAAGGTAAAACACCTATCACGGCAGAAATGGCATTAAAACTAGAGCAGGTATTTCAATTACCAGCACATTTTTGGGTGAATTTAGAACAACAATACCAAGAAACATTACTACATCTCAATCAAGCGAAAAACGATACGAAGCCATTCTGCAATGAAATAATCTCTTCGGCTCGTTATTTAGTAAATACATCTGGCAATAAAACCGATGTGGTGTTATCGTTAGTGGTTTGGAATAAGCTATTAACTTTATTAGAAGAATTGGATGACCAAAAAGTTTTTCAATAATGATGGGCTTAAACCAATACTGGCGGTGGATTAGAAGTCTATATGCTTTAGAAAAAGGGGCATTATTGCGCCCTCTCGGAAATGTGATTTATTTTATGCCTCCTTATGTTATTACGCCTGAACAAATTTATCAATTAGCTGATATTGCTCATGCAGGTATTGATAGGGCAACTCGTGAATTGTGAATGTTGTGGAAACAAGGATTTTTTGGATAAGGAACGTGCATGAAATAAACTCTCCAATTATACCTGACAGGTTTTGGAAACCTGTCAGGTCTGATTCAACATGGTGCATTTCATGCACGTTCCTAAGTGAATAACGAAAAATGTCTTTAATAAATTATGCTCTTGTGATACAAAATCATGATCAAATAAGGAAACGGCATGAACATAAAAATACCGAGTTTATTTGGTTTGAAGAAAACCAACAGGGATTTCAAGAATAAAGAAACTTGGGGAAAAAATCAGTTTAACTCCTCATTTCCTGCTTCATTATGTTGTTATCTTGCATCAAAAGGTCTTGAGGCGAATTATTTATCTATTCAAAAAGGGACATTTTGTCCTGCACTTATAACCATTGAAGAAGTATTTGGTATTTCTGCCAATAGTGACGATTTATATTTTGCTTTTGAATCACAGCATACACCGTATCAGAAATATGTAATAGGGGCATTACCAAGAACAGATTTAGTAATTCAAAGGGAAAGTACAGGGGAATGCCTATCAGCTCTTGAGGTTAAACTGACAGCATTACCTGATAACACAACTTGTCATTTTAGAATGTCACTAATCAACATAAATCATGCCCTCGGCTTGAATCTCCTGCAATATCTCAATCTGAAATTAAAAATATTATTCTTGGCGGTGGTCAAAATATGCTGAGTCCAGAGCGTCGGTTTGATGCCATCATTTATAATTCACTGGAGCTTTTTCAATGATGAGATGCGTTGATCTTTTCTCAGGTTGTGGTGGCTTATCTTTAGGATTTGAAAAGGCTGGGTTTAATGTTGTAGCGGCTTACGATCACTGGCAACCGGCTATAGATGTTTATAAAGAGAATTTTTCTCATCCAATTAAAAATATTGATTTAACGAATGAAAACAACGCGATAGAAGAAATGAGCTGCCATAATCCAGATATGATTATGGGTGGCCCTCCTTGCCAAGATTTTTCTAGTGCAGGAAAACGTGATATTTCTTTAGGACATGCTGATCTGACATATCATTTTGCCAATATCGTTTGTGCAATTAAACCAGAATGGTTTGTCATGGAAAATGTAGAGCAAATTAAAAAAAGTGTTATATTACAAGAGATTATTTCTCAGTTTACTGATAAAGGATACGGTCTATCATCTGTAATATTAGATGCATCTTATTGTGGCGTGCCTCAAGCAAGAAGAAGATTTTTTATGACCGGGCATCTTGGAGATAAGCATAATCAACTAAATGAAATATTTCGTGCGAGGCTGTCAAGTAATCCCATGACTATTAGAGATTATCTTGGTGAATCATTGGGGGTTGATTTTTATTATAGACATCCAAGAAATTATAATAGACGTGGTATTTTTTCAATTGATGAACCTAGCCCTACAGTAAGAGGAGTAAACCGACCGATTCCTTCTGGGTACAAGATTAACATAAGTGATCCAAAAGGAGTAAGCCTTAGTGAAATACGCCCATTAACGACTATCGAAAGAAGTTATTTGCAAACATTTCCAAAAACATTCAAATTTCATGGCACAAAAACAAATTTGGAACAAATGATCGGTAATGCCGTTCCGGTTGAATTAGCCAGATATTTAGCTGAAAGCATTAAAATTTATTGTAATAAAGGAGCATTGAAGCAACCAACACTATTCAATTTGGATGAAAGATTTGAAATGCCTAACAAGGTGCTGTCGTTATATTCACGGTGATAAAAAGATTTTACGTAACTACTCAGTCTTTTGATTAGCCAAGAGTTAAAACGCTTGGCTAAAAGCTAAAGCAGGCTCAGCTAAACCATTCAGTCTGCTTTAGCAGACTATTCGAGGCTAAAGTTTTTTTAAAGAAAAAACTTTAGTCGAGGTTTTAGTTTTTTTACAAAAAACTAAAACCTCGACTCTCGAATGCTTTCAGCCTTGAAATTTATTTCAAGGCTGAGTAGTTACGTTTTTTGAAGAAAAACTTTCGCCTCCAATTCAAAATTCTTTGGCGAACCTAAAGCACATACAAGGATTATTTATAAAAAAGGATAATCACTCTATCAATTCTTTAACTATTTGATTTATAATGTTTTTTTTTACAAATCCTTTCTTATAAACAATCTTTGGTGTTATTAGTGAATGGTATTTAGAAGCCAAGTTTTTTCAAAAAACTTGGTTTCTTAGCTACGACAATCGTTGAAGGGTTAAAATCGCCCTTTTAAAAAAAAGTTCAAAAGTCGGTATTGATTTTAAAATATTGCCCCTTATATATAAGTTATCGGCTTTGCTGATAGGTGTTTTTTTTATGAGGCAGCGTGGAAGTTGCTCAAAGCACCCTACGCTCACTCGTTTTTTTTAATTAGAAGAACTATTCAATTAAGGAGTTTAAAAATGAAAAACGAATTTTTAACAAAAGCAAAAGAAAATATAGAGGCAGCCACATTATTATTTGACAATGAGTTATATAATGACTGTGCCAATCGTACCTATTACGCAGGTTTTCATACCGCAATAGCTGCCTTAGCGGATATTGGCATAAATACTGTTCATAGCCATGAAGCAACATAACTTTGTAAATGAATTGATTCGTAGGCGTAAAGTCTATCCAAATGACTTGAAATCCTACTTAAAAGATTTACAAGATGTTAGAAATGACGCAGATTATGGACAAAAATCGGTGTCCAAAAAAGTGGTTTCGCGAATGTTAAAAAAAGCGAGTCATTTTGTTGATCTCATCACACGAAATATAGAAAAAAATGATTAATTTTAAGATAGATAATAACTACTCAGCCTTGAAATCAATTTCAAGGCGGAGTTACAATAGATACAAAATAAAATGGATAAATTGAACTCATCACACTGGAGGTAAAAAATGATCAATTTTAAGGTAAAAGAATTAAGCCATAAACTGTTTGAAAATCTCAAACAACAATTTCCCGAAATAGAATTAGTGGATATTACAGAAAGTCCGGTTTATCAAAATACTATCTGGGTGCGTTTGATTATGCCAGATGATGAGGATCGGGAGATTAATTTAAGGGAAATGTCTAGTGAAATTTGCACAGACATTTTGTTGGACTATGGTTATAGTATTGGTATTCTTTCTGCCATCAAGTCTTCAAATGGGTTGTCTCAAAGTCAGCTTATGGTGCGTACTATGCACAGTTAATTTGAATGGTATTTAGAAACCAAGTTTTTTCAAAAAACTTGGTTTCTTAGCTGCGACAATCGTTAAAAGGTTAAAATCGCCCTTTAAAAAAAAAGTTCAAAAGTCGGTATTGATTTTTCAAATATTGGCCCTTATATATAAGTAATCGGCTTTGCTGATAGGTGTTTTTTTTGATGAGGCAGCGTGGTTAGTGAATGGTATTTAGAAACCAAGTTTTTTCAAAAAACTTGGTTTCTTAGCTGCAACAATCGTTAAAAGGTTAAAATCGCCCTTTTCAAAAAAAGTTCTAAAGTCGGTCTTGATTTTTCAAATATTGGCCCTTATATATAAGTAATCGGCTTTTTTGCTGATAGGTGTTTTTTTTGAAGGGCAGCGTGGAAGTTGCTCAAAGCACCCTACGTTCACTCGTTTTTTTTAAATTAGAGGAGAAATACAATGGTAAAACTGAGGTGCAGATTACGCGCCGTACTTTTGATGGCTATGATAATGGGGTTGCCTTGGTTTCAGATTGCTTGGGCTGGCGACTTGAATGATGGGTTAGTTGCCTATTATCCATTTGATGGTAATGCCAATGATGAAAGTGACAATGGGAATCATGGTACGGTTAATGGTGCTACTTTGACTGCGGATCGGTTTGAGAATGCTGACAGCGCTTATAATTTTGATGGCACAGATGATTATATCAAGATCAACAAGAATGTTCTTTTTGAAGTTTCAAGTTTAACCATAAGTGCTTGGGTTAAATGGAAAGGTAGTACTCCAAGTGATCACCATGCTATCGTGTCTAATTATTCAGGATACCAAAATGTCTCCGATAAACTACAACACTATGGGTTAAGAATAGCAAAACAAAGTAAAATCAGTGAATTTTTCTATGATGATGGTAGCCAATGGGATGACGTGAATGGTAACTCAAATATAGGTGATGGAGAATGGCATTTTATTGCGGGTATCCTAAATAGTGGTGTGGAGGCCAAAATTTATGTAGATGGACAGTTGGAAAACATTGATATCGATAGCATTCCAACTTCTATTTTACCCTCTAGTGATCTATACATTGGTAGAGATGGTACTGCTGAAGCTGAATTGAGATGGAATGGGGTTATTGATAATGTCCGTATTTACAACCGCGCCTTATCCGAATGCGAAATCAAATCACTTTACACTGGTAAAGATGAATGCAAAGCAATGCTTGTCACATTAAACAACTTCGCAGTGACTCCTTTTCAAAACGACATTCGTGTCCATTGGAAAACCGCTTCTGAAGTTGACAACGCTGGCTTTCATCTCTGGCGTGCTATTGGCGAAGGTTGGAAACAAGGTGATTACTCCCAAGTGATGAGGCTAACTAACCCGTTGATTTCTTCAAAAGGTACAAAAGTAGGTGGTTATCCTTACTCTTACATAGACTCTAACGTTGAGTCAGGAGTGACTTACTACTACGTTTTAGAAGATATTGACTTCAACGGGCAAAGCACTGTCCATTTGGATTTCATAGACGAAGCGACTGCGAAGTAACAATCGAATGCCCATAACGAAAAAGCCCCAAGTCTTTCGACAAGGGGCTTTTTTTTGGCATTGACGCGCCGGCGTGGGAACTCATTCTGGACGCGCCAGCGTCCCGTTTATACTATGCAGTCGCATAGATTTCAACATATTCACTACTGGATAACGGTTTAGGTATAGATTTCTTATTTTCACGCAATCCGTCTAAATGAAATTCAATCGCGTCAGTAATTAATTTGAGTACTTCTTTTTTTGTCTCAGCAACCGCAATACAGCCTGGTAAATCTGGTACAGACGCACCAAAACTGTTTTCACCTTCTTCTAAAATGACGACATAACGCATACTTTTATTCCTCATTATTTCAATCCCGCTTGCTTTAAGATACGGTTTAATGTACCTGGAGGGACATCAACACTCGGTTTACCAGAAACCGTCACACATCCAGATTTAATAGAATGTTTGAATTGTCGATTTATACCTTGAGTTCTCAATAATTGCCAACCGTCTTTTTTAAGCAAATTGATAACATCTTTAACTTTCATAGTATTTGACATATAATACCCAACTGATCATTCTTTATCTCGCACCTGTCTAATAATTTCAGCAAGCGTAGGGTGAGTAAAGGAACGAACGAAATTCATACTACACTTATTATTCCAGGAGAGAACCGATTTTTCTAGTTCCCACTCGCCAGAGTCATTGTCATTAAGTTAAGGAATGTTTATTGGAATCCAAACCTTCAGATTTGGATTATATCGTTTAGAATCAAACACTTCAAAATCTAAAGGTTTGAACTCCAAGGCTTAACTTAATGGCATTGACGCGCCGGCGTGGGAACTCATTCTGGACGCGCCAGCGTCCCGTTTCTACTACCTATCCCTACCGTCAATGCCATTAAGTTAAGGGCGAACACGCAGGATTCGAGGCTAACGTTTTTCTTCAAAAAACGTTAGCCTCGAATGCCCCTACAATCACATAATACGCTGGGTTTTTTAGGGGCAGACCTGCGTGTCTGCCCTTAACTTAGGAACGTGCATGATAATAATATTGACGACTTGACCGGTTTTGGAAACCTGTCAGGTCTGATTCAACATTAATGGTTCCCTACCATGGGTGCACTTTTTTAATGAGGAAGGTGGGCTACATGACTACCATTTATTTTTGGTGGGTTTCCACTACCCAGCCTACTACTACTCGAAAATCATTCATCATTCATCATTATTTTCAGACGGTGATTTAAGATACATCTTAATTTCTGCGTCCATCTTCAAACCTGACAACAAATGGTTAAATTCACTGCTACCCAATGCCTGCTGCTGTTCCTTGATTTTTTTGCTTTGAGCCTCTTCGTCTTCCCCCGTCTTATTTTCTTCAGCCGATAAAACGGTTTTTGGAGAAACAACCCCATCTTTAACATCCAATAGAGCCACCAACGCATAATCACCATTATCTAATTGAATCTCCTGATAAATCGCCTTATTTTCTGAGGGCCTTCCCATTTTAAAGACTTCACGCGCTATCGCAGGTTGTTTAAGCGTACTATCTTCCCGTTCAATCCACTGTGCTTGAGACCAACTCAAATCATAACTCTTCACATTAGCATCACCATCTTGTTTAATTTTGTCAAATAAAGTCTGAGCCAAGCTTTGAGCCTCAATCAGAGTCTTCTCGCGTTTTATCATAGCGACAATATCCTCTTTAACCTCATCAAGAGGCTTTGCCTTTGCCGCTTCGTGATCTTTCAGGCGCAATACAAGCACATGTTGTTCCTCAATTTGAATCGGCTCACTATTATAGCCTTCTTTTAACACATCATCGCCGAAAGCAGCCTCAACCACCTGACTATTTGAAAGGATAGGATGCTGATCTTTTTGATATCCCCCAGTTTTATCAAATAGCCCCGTGCTTTTACTCTTCAAATTTAACGTTTCTGTTAGCACCTCTAAACTATTTGGATTTTCAAAAGCGAGATTACCAAATTGTTCAAATTGTCCCTCAAACACAGCTTGTACATGTTCACTTTGAACCTCTTCCTCTAACTGTTTTCGCACTTCAGCATAAGGACGAATGACTTCTGACTTAAAGTCAAGCAACTCAATAATATGAAAGCCAAACTTACTTTTAACAGGTTCACTAACCTCGCCAACCTTCATGCCCTTTACAGCGTCTTCAAACGGTTTAACCATCGAACCTGGACCAAACCAGTCCAAATTACCGCCATTTTTCTTGCTCCCAGTATCATCAGAAAATTCTTGAGCTAAATCATCAAAAGAGTCACCAGCGCGGATTTTGATTAACACTTCTTGCGCCTTTTTCTTTGCAACATCTAATTCATCCGCTTTACCCACTTTAATCAAAATATGTCGTGCCTTCCATTGTTTCGGTGTTGTAAAAGAGGCTTTGCGTTCTTGATAAAGGGCTTTTAGCGTCTCATCATCAACATTTTCAGTGCTTATCAAATCCGCTTGTGACAATTCAACATATTCAATACTGACTTTTTCGGCAGTCTTATACTGCGTAGCATGTTCCTTATAATACGCTTCAATCTCCACATCAGAAATAGTCACTGAATCATTAAAGCGACTCGCTGGAACAATCAAGTAACTGATAAAGCGTTGTTGTTTTTCAAGACGAGTGCGTTGTTGTTGATCATAATCCGTCAAAAAACTAGAACGTAATACCCCTTCACGAAGTTGATTAGTCAACATTTCACGGCGCATCGTGTATTCAAAATATGTTGTTGATAACCCCGCTTGGTAACGTAGGGTTTGTTCATAGATTTTTTTGGAAAACTTGCCATCTTCTTGAAAAGCGGAGATACTATGAATACGGGCTTCTAATGAAGCATTCCCTATTCGCATACCTGCATCCTGAATGGATTGCACAAGCACTTCTTCATCCACCATTTGTTTCAATGTATCTTGTCGGATTTGAGCTTCCATGAATGACAAGTCGATGTTTTGATTTTGAAACATGGTACGCAATTGCTGTTTCCGTTGACTGACTTGCTGTCGAAAATCGTTATCCAACAATTCAACACCATTAACTTCAGCAATAATTGTTTTGGGCGAAGGGCTAAAATACTCATTTATTCCCCAAAATGCAAAGGGAACTGAAATAATCCCAACTATAACCCAAGCGAGCCATCCTCTCGCTCCATCACGAATGTTTTGTAACATAGTTTTTTACCTTTAAATACTTATGAAAATCATTCAAACAAATTATGAACCTATCTCGCTATTATTCAATTATCAAGTTTCGAGGCTAAAGTTTTTTTAACGAAAAAACTTTAGCCTCGAATTGATGTGATTTGGCTTGACGAGAATTAATTTTTGAGGTTTTAAATCTATAAATAATTGATTTTTAAGAGAATTTAGTTTCGAGTGTCTTTTGAGTGCTCAACTAAAATGATTTATTAAATCAATTTCGAGGTTTTAGTTTTTTTGAAAAAAAAACTAAAACCTCGAAAACTTATAAAAAAATTTGATAGTCGAGTATAAGAAAGTGAGATAGGAATTTTGTCGTAGGCGATTTATTGCCTTAACGGTGGAACAGAAAGTTGTTAACTTTCAGATAGATTAGGTTAAAGCGCATAAAAATCATAAAAAAAAAGCGCATCTAAAAAGATACGCTTTTATATAAAATGGCGGAGCAGACGGGACTCGAACCCGCGACCCTCGGCGTGACAGGCCGATACTCTAACCAGCTGAGCTACTGCTCCAATAACTTTAAATGAGATAAAATTTGTAACGACTCAAGGTTAACAGAAAGATTGAGTAATTACTTAAAACTTAAAATATCTTGCTATGTTTGCTTTCCAATCAGAAAGTTGGATACATTATAACCACTTTAAATCAAAAATGCAAATGTTTTTTTTAAAAACGTAAAAAAAATTAAAACAACATTAAAAAAATTAAAACAACATTCAATTTTAAGTTATAAATAATGAAATCAATTCGAGGTTCAAGTTGAGCAAAAAAAACTTGAATCTCGAAAATTATATTGCAAAATTTTCAATTGTGGGCTGGTTAAATTGATTGATTTCTATTCCTAAATCAATGGGTGTTGAGGGACTTGAACCCCCGACTTTCGCCTTGTAAGGGCGACGCTCTTCCAACTGAGCTAAACACCCAATTATTTTACTCGTTGACAACATCTTTAAGTGCTTTACCAGGCTTAAATACAGGCACATTAGCTGCCTTAATATCAAGAGGTTCTCCTGTGCGCGGATTACGTCCTTTCCTTGCAGCACGTTCTCGTACCGTAAAAGTACCAAATCCTATTAAAGTGACTGAATCACCTTCTGCCAAAGCCTCTTTTATACCATCCATCACGGCATCAACTGCTTTTCCAGCCGTCGCTTTAGAAATACTAGCAGATTCCGCCACGACTTGAATTAATTCTGATTTATTCATTTTTCCACCGTTTTACTATTATAGATACAAAATTTCCAACATCGAAATATCTTATTGATGAAGAAATAACTGGATTTTTTTTATTAAAATAACTATTTTTCTTAAACCATTTGATGTTCAAGTTTTTGATGAATACTTTTTAGCCATGATATTTTTAAATGGCGAACAACTTTATCATCAAGATTAATCGATGTTTGTACAGACAAGATAACAATTCCATTGACAACTATTAACATGTTAACAGATGAAGTTAACACTTTAACAGATTGTGAACGAGGGAGTATCAGCCCTTTATCTCCTTGCCTAATGAACGCTTGGAGTCATTTGCACTCAAATCCATTTTTTTATGTGGAAGGCTAACTACCATCTGAAGCCCAATCAATACTAACAAAAATAGAAATTTTGTCAAGCATTAATTTGATAGATTTATGATTTAAAGAATTATCTGTAACTACTTAGCCTTGAGATAAATCTCAAGGCTAACAGCTAAAGCAGGCTAAAGCCAGCTAATTCGGATAGTCTGCTTTAGCAGACTTTAGCTTTCCGCCTTGAAATTGATTTCAAGGCGGAGTAGTCACAATTATCTAACACATTATCACATTAATGAGTATGAAGACTATCATTTTTTTCCATAACAATATGATTCTTGAAATCTCCTTGTTTAAAAACAATATCTTCTTTCTCCGCTTTTTGCGGCATTGGCATCCGTTGTAACGCCAGTTCAAAAACTTCCTCTATCCATTTAACCGTTTTTATCTTTAGGTTATTTTTAATGTTTTCAGGAATTTCCGCTAAATCTCGTTTATTTTCATTAGGGATTAAAACTAAACGTATGTCGCCTCTCAAAGCAGCAAGCAATTTTTCTTTCAAACCGCCAATGGGAAGAATTTCACCACGCAAAGTAATTTCGCCCGTCATTGCAACATCTGCCCGCACAGGAATATTCGTCAATGCTGACACCATAGCGAGGCACATACCAATACCCGCACTCGGACCATCTTTAGGAGTTGCGCCTTCTGGCACATGAATATGTAAATCATTTTTTTGATAAAAATCAATAGATATTCCCAAGAGATTAGCCCGCGCCCGCACAACACTCATAGCAGCCTGTATAGATTCTTGCATGACATCGCCTAATTGTCCAGTATATGACAATTTACCTTTGCCAGGCATCATGGCTGCTTCAATTGTGAGCAAATCGCCGCCCACCTCAGTCCAAGCCAAGCCCGTTACTTGACCAATACGATCAAGTTCATTAGCGCGTCCATGACGGAAACGTTGTACACCTAAATATTTATTTAGAATATCTGAAGTGACGGATATTTGTTTGATATCAGGTTTAAGTAAAATATCCTTAACAACTTTACGACAAACCTTAGCAGTCTCACGATCTAGGTTACGAACACCTGCTTCGCGTGTATAAAAACGAATAATCTCAGAAATGGCATTATCTTCAATAGAGATTTCTGTCTCATTGAGACCATTATTTTTAATTTGTTTAGGGATAAGATATTGCTGGGCAATATTAAGCTTTTCATCTTCAGTATAGCCCGATATATGAAGTACTTCCATACGATCTAATAAAGGTGGCGGAATTTTCAAGCTATTCGCTGTTGCAACAAACATCACCTCAGATAAATCATAATCCGCTTCTAAAAAATGGTCATTAAAAGTATGATTCTGTTCAGGATCAAGTACTTCTAGCAAAGCGGATGACGGATCACCGCGAAAATCATTCGACATTTTATCCACTTCATCCAATAAAAACAGGGGATTGCGTACACCCACTTTGGATAAATTGTAGATAATTTTACCTGGCAATGAGCCAATATAAGTGCGACGATGCCCACGAATTTCTGCTTCATCACGTACACCACCCAAAGACATGCGTATAAATTGGCGATTAGTTGCACGAGCAATGGATTTACCAAGAGAGGTTTTTCCAACACCAGGCGGACCGACCAAACAAAGGATCGGCCCTTTCATTTCCTTCACACGCAATTGCACTGCAAGATATTCAAGGATCCGTTCTTTAACCTTTTTCAAGCCATAATGATCCGCCTCTAAAATATTTTCAGCTTGAGCCAGATCACGACTGATTTTAGTACGCTTTTTCCAAGGTACTTTGAGCATTATATCAATATAGTTACGCACCACAGTCGCTTCTGAAGACATTGGCGACATCATTTTGAGCTTATTAAATTCTGTTTTAACTTTAGTTCTGGCTTCCTTAGACATACCAGAAGACTCAATTTTTTTGGACAGATCGTCCAAATCATTGGGGACCCCTTCCAATTCCCCTAATTCCTTTTGAATCGCTTTCATTTGCTCATTGAGATAATATTCTCGCTGGCTATTTTCCATTTGGTTCTTGACTCGTTTACGAATACGCTTTTCAACTTTGAGCAAATCAATTTCTGATTCCATTAAACCAATCAGATGCTCCAAGCGTTTTTGTACTTCAACGATTTCAAGTATTTTTTGTTTTTCTTCCTGTTTAATCGCCATTTGAGCAGCGATAACGTCTGCGATACGACTGGGTTCATCAATACCTGATAGGGAATTGAATACTTCAGGAGGGACTTTTTTATTTAATTTAATATATTGCTCAAATTGTGACGTAATAGAACGCGATAAAACATGAGCTTCTTTTTCATTTATGCTTTTAGTAGATAATGGAATGACGTTAGCGACAAATCCGCCTTCTTCTCTATGAATAAAATCAATGATTTTAGCCCGCTGTTCACCTTCAACAAGTAGTTTTATTGTTCCATCGGGTAATTTTAAAAGTTGTAAAACATTAGAAATGGTGCCCATCTGATAAATATCATCTACATCAGGTTCATCTTCAGAGGCATTTTTTTGAGCGACTAACAAAAGTTGCTTGTCTTCAGCCAGTGCTTTTCCTAAAGCATGAATAGATATTTCTCTACCCACAAACAATGGAATGACCATGTGCGGATAGATAACGACATCCCGTAAGGGGAGTACTGGCATAATCCGCTGTGGGTCTTCCATCACTTCTTCTGATTTATTATCCATTTTTTTTTCAGTCTTTTTTTAAAAGTATAAACAAAGCTAAAGCGTTGTTACTCCTAACAAAACTAAAATATTGTTGCTCCTAACAAAGCTAACGCTTTGGGCATTGATAGGAGTCCAACGCTTTAGCTTTGGAATAGGAGTTCAACGCTTTAGCTTTGGAATAGGAGTTCAACGCTTTAGCTTTGGA
>JAOZSV010000415.1 GCA_029939505.1 Thiotrichaceae bacterium
GAAACGATGTTTAAGAAATCCGATTTTTTCAAAAATCGGATTTCTAAGTAAGCGGCGAAACGATGTTTAAGAAATCCGATTTTTGAAAAAATCGGATTTCTAAGCTCGAATAGAATCGCTTTGCGTAACATCAGATACATAAGTGTCTGCCCTTGTTAGCTCTGAAACCATTTATTATGTGTTGTCGTCGTACCCCTTTTCAAGTTGATTAATCGTTTCAGCATCAAGTCCTGTCATTTCCGAAATGGTTTCGATATCAAAACCTTTGGCTATCATTTTTCGAGCGAATTCCAAATTCGCCTTCTTTTCTCCTTCTTTGTGTCCTTCTGCTTTTGCGTTTCTTTCCACAATCTTGCGGGTTTCTTCTGTGGCAAAGGCAACTTTAGCCGCTCTTCTCTCTTCGGGAGTGAGATTCTCCTCTTCTATTAATTTGGCGGCTTTTTTAATCGCTCTTTTTTTCAGATTGATTTGGGGATTTTCTGGATTCTCTATCAACTCGAAGAAAATGAAGGGCGCGAAATCAGAAGTTTTGATTCGATAGCGAAAATTCTTTCAAGGGATTTTCCACAATTGCTCCAATTCATCTTAGATGAATACGAAGTTGAAGCAAAAAATACGAGGGCACTCATTGGAAAAGAGTTTATTTTTATCAAACGGATTGCCGATGTCATTTTTGAAGCCAAAGATAAAAATGGCTGTGAGGTTATCGTTCATATTGAATTTGAAAGCGAATATAAATCAGATGAACAAATGGATAAGAGGAAGTTGGAATATCGACAATTGATGGAAATGGACGAAGATTACCAAGGTTCGAGGCTAAAGTTTTTCTTCAAAAAACTTTAGCCTCGAAGGTTGTTCTTTGTAATGTTTTCTATCTTCGGGGTTCTCCGGAAAATAAGGAGATTATCGAAGAAAGACAAGTCCATTTGCCAAATTCCGATCCAAGGCATTTCGGTGAATTGAAATACAAAGCCTATCACCTGAGTCTAATAACGATTGAAACGATCATCAACCGAAATTTGCCCTTTTTGCTCCCATTTATAGTTGAATCGGAATTGAGAAGCATCGATGAAGCTTCTACAACAACTAACCTTATGATTTCGCTTCAAAAGCAAATTGATGAGCATGAAAAGGAATTGAACCAGATGATTGATACTCTCACTGCCGCTCAAATGGAAAGTTTGCGAACCACCGTTGAATATTTGTGGAGAAAATCCTATAGTAAGGAAGTGTTCAACAAATCGACTTTACTTATGCTTATGAAAAAACAACTTAATTTCCGGGAAAGAGATATCCAATTGGGTCGATCCGAAGGTTTGGCCAAAGGCCGAGCTGAGGGCCGAGCCAAAGGCCGAGCCGAAGGGCAAATAAAAAATACCGCCAAAGTAACAAACACGGTCAAATTGATGTTACAAGAAGGAAAACTTACCCAAGAACAAATGGAAGAATTGCTAAAACGCATAAAGGATTAGTCACGATTAATTCATAAGGCTTGTTTTTTTTCAGATTTGACCGGTTTTTAAAAACGGTCAATCCAATATTTTTTAAGGCTTGTACATCGTTTTTCAGTAAATCTGTTGAATATGGAGAAAATCCTATAGAAGTGTTCAACAAATCGACTTGACTTATGCTTATGAAAAAACAACTTAATTTCCGGGAAAGAGATATATAATTGGGTTGAGCAGAATGTCTGGCTAAAGGGACCGAGCCGAAAACACCGCCAAAGTAACAAGCGTGCTCAAACAGATGGTACAAGAAGGAGAAATAACCTAAGAACAAAGAATTTTTCTGGTTCCCACGCCAGCGCGTCAATGTCATTAAGTTAAGCCTTGGAGTCCATTCGAGGTTTTAGTTTTTTTGAAAAAAAAACTAAAACCTCGAATCCTTTATATTTGGAAGTGTTTGATATTTAAGCGAAATAATTCAAAGATGACGGTTGGGAACCAGAAATTACCCACCTTTTCATTCTTTTCATTCAAATAAATGCTGGGTTTCGCTACCGCTTTACCCACCCGTTAGGCTAAACGTTCAAACAGAATCAACTACTCTGATCCCTTGATTTCTCTTGTATTGGATATTGTTTGCCCATGAGTCCACAACTCGTATTCACTAATATCAATATTACTATTCCAAAATACGGCGTAGCCCCCTTGCTCTACTTGCACTGCTTTAAACAGTGCTGAATTTTTTAGAGGAGAAAACATTTCCTTATCTAATAACTTACCATTCGCTCAATAAAAACTCTAAAAAAATGATTTTTAGGATTTGACTGA
>JAOZSV010000416.1 GCA_029939505.1 Thiotrichaceae bacterium
AATCTAAAGGTTTGGACTCCCAAATCTAAAGGTTTGGACTCCCAAATCTAAAGGTGCTGAAGCGTTTTCGAGGTTTAAGTTTTTTTCAAAAAACTTAAACCTCGAACTCCATTTTTAACTCTTAATTCGCCGATTCAAAAAAACGGCCTCCAATACTCTCTAACCAAGCCTTCCGATCACTGGCTCGTTTCTTTGTTAACAACATATTCATTATTTTATTGGTTTGTTCAGCCTCATCTAAACTCAATTGAATCAAGCGGCGCGTTTCTCGTGCCATTGTCGTTTCACGCAATTGTAAGGGATTCATTTCGCCTAACCCTTTAAATCGTTGTACATTGATTTTACCCCGTTTTTTCTCAGCAGCAATCCGATCTAAAATTCCCTTTTTTTCATCATCATTTAAGGCGTAATAGACTGCGTTGCCAATATCAATACGATAGAGCGGTGGGGTTGAAATGTAAATATGTCCTTTTTCTACTAATTGACGAAAATGCTTGACAAACAAGGCACATAATAGGGTAGCAATGTGCGCCCCGTCAGAATCCGCATCGGCGAGTATGCACACTTTGTTATAACGTAAACCTTCTAAATTATCAGAATCGGGATCAATACCTAATGCAACGGCAATATCATGAACTTCCTGTGAAGCCAGTACCTGACTGGTATCGACTTCCCAAGTATTGAGAATTTTACCGCGCAAGGGCATCACCGCTTGAAAAGTCCGATCACGCGCTTGCCGACATGAACCCCCAGCACTATCTCCTTCTACCAAAAATAATTCAGTTTGATTGAAATCCTGTAAACTGCAATCAGCGAGCTTTCCGGGTAAAGCCGGTCCGCTCGTCGCTTTTTTTCTAACCACTTTTTTATTGGCGCGGAGACGCTTTTGGGCGTGATTAATCACCAATTCAGCAATTTTTTCGCCGATTTCAACATGTTGATTAAGCCATAAACTAAAGGCATCACGTATTATCCCAGAAACAAAAGTCGCACAAGCACGCGATGAAAGCCGTTCCTTGGTTTGTCCAGAAAACTGAGGTTCTTCCAATTTGACAGATAATATATAGGCACATCGTTCCAACACATCTTCGGAAGCCAGTTTCACACCACGCGGCAATAGATTGCGATAGTCGCAAAATTCACGCATGGCTTCTAATAAACCGCTACGTAAACCATTGACATGAGTACCGCCCTGACTGGTTGGAATTAAATTCACATAACTTTCTGTCAACAATTCTCCTTCAGGAATCCACAGCAGCGCGTAGTCTGTCGCTTCAGTTGTGCCTTGAAAATGTCCAAGAATCGGTGTATCAGGAAAACTTTCTACATCACCTAAATTGTCAAGTAAATAGGTGGTTAGTCCATTTTTATAATGCCATTGTTGTTTTTCGCGGGTGTTTTCATCCTCAAAGGTCATTGTGATATTGGCACAAAGAACAGCCTTTGCCCGTAAAACATGGGTCATACGAGAGATAGAAAAACGGGCGGAGTCAAAATAGGCTGGATTCGGCCAAAAACGTATCGTTGTCCCTGTGTTGCGTTTTCCCACATTGCCAACGACGTTTAGTTCCGACGTT
The DNA here is from genome assembly GCA_029939505.1 of Thiotrichaceae bacterium. Taxonomy (GTDB): domain Bacteria; phylum Pseudomonadota; class Gammaproteobacteria; order Beggiatoales; family Beggiatoaceae; genus QNES01. Next base: position 1,578 of record JAOZSV010000416.1, read on the forward strand.
TTTTCGCCATTGGCATAAGACATTTGATACAATTGGCTCTCACGTTTAATGCTTACTTCTAAATGAGTCGAAAGCGCGTTGACAACAGAGATTCCCACACCATGTAATCCGCCTGAAAATTGGTAATTTTTCTTAGAAAATTTACCGCCCGCATGTAGCCGAGTCATAATCACCTCGACTCCACTGATACCTTCTTCAGGATGGTTATCCACAGGCATACCGCGCCCATTGTCGCGTACACTTAAAGAATTATCAGCGTGTAAAATCACATCAATACGATTAGCATATCCAGCGATGGCTTCATCGACACTATTGTCTATCACTTCAAAAGCCAAATGAGTAGGGCGAGTTGTATCGGTGTACATTCCTGGGCGTTTACGCACAGGATCAAGCCCTGTTAAGACTTCTATATCAGCAGCATCGTAACTTTTAGTCATTGTTGATAAATACCTTGTGATTTTTAATTTGAAAATGTTAGAATGATACTTTTGTATAACTTATTACTTTTAAAACACAAGAACCTATTCGGCCCTATTCAAAAATGCAGAATAATGAATAAAAATAGTTGGGTTTTTGAGCAAAAAATGAGGTTTAAGAAATCCGATTTTTCCAAAAATCGGATTTCTTAAACATCGTGTGTTTCTTCGAGCTTAGAAATCCGATTTTTGAAAAAATCGGATTTCTTAAAC
>JAOZSV010000228.1 GCA_029939505.1 Thiotrichaceae bacterium
AAACTCAAACCTCGAATGGATTCCAATAAACATTCCTTAACTTAATGGCATTGACGCTGGCGCGTGGGAACAAGAAAAATCCGATTTCTTTGCCTTTAAAATGGTCTGGGAATTTCCGCCTTCCTGTCGTTATTGTCTTTAATCAAAAACTTGAACATTGAGTATCACTCTAAACTCATCATTCAATCGTTTTCATATATCCTATTAAACGGAATCTGCATAATAAAAGTGGTGCCTTGATTCACAACACTTTCACAACGAATCGTTCCCTTTAGCTTATGTGTAACGAGATTATAGGTGATATGTAATCCTAAACCGCTTCCTCCTTTTTGACGGTTAGTCGTAAAAAAGGGTTCAAAAATTTTATTGATAACCTCTGCGGTAATGCCCTTTCCATTATCTGAATAACGCAATATCAAGTACTTATCTTGAATGCGCCCCTCAATTATTATTTCTCCTTCCGTTTCATTTTGGAATCCATGTATTAATGAATTAATGATCAAATTAGTGACAATTTGATAAAACACACCAGGATAACTGGCTAATTCAATATTCTCATCACAGACAATTGAAACTTGAATCTGATTATGTTTAAACTTGGGTTGTAAACTGTTCACAATTTCATTGAGATAATCTTTTAATATAAAAGTCCGTTCCTCCTCACTGGCTTGATCAACGGCGACTTGTTTAAAACTCTTCGTCAATTCTGCGGCACGAATTAAGTTTCTCAAAATCAGCGTACTACTTTTATAAGCACTGTTCAAATAATGTTCTAAATGGGAACGTTTCATGTCACCACGCTTATACAAGTTTGCGATTTCTTCGGTGGTGGATTCAAGATAGGAAGCGGCTGTCATACTTACACCAACCGGTGTATTTATTTCATGTGCCACGCCAGCAACCAGATTACCGAGTGCCGCCATTTTTTCATATTCGATCAGTTCTTGCTGAGTCGCTTGTAACTGCGCCATCGCATTGATTAACGCCTTGTTTTTTTCCTCAATTTTTTTATTCATTTGCAAGGCGACATTTTTCGCTTCACGTTCCTGGATAAGACGAATTTTATCGGTTTCAGCTTGTTTACGCTCAGTGATGTCTTGAAAAGTCGCCATGGCACAGGTAATCTTGCCCTTCTCATCAAATATTGGGGTTCCCCAAACTTCAAGGGGAATCACTTTATCAGAATGATGAATTTCTATATCGTCAAGACTTGAGCTTTCACCCCGTAACGCTCGCACAATGGCTAATTTTTCTGAGGGATATAATTCATTTGTTCCCGCACAGTAGAGTTGATACGTTTTTGATATTTTGTCAAGTGAATTAAACGAAATGGGCATTTTACACAGCAATTGTTGTGCCATTTTATTAACATAATAGGGTTTGCCATTGGCATTAAGCACTGTAACACCCACTGGCATTGCTTCTAGCAGTTGTTTGAGCTTTTTCTTATTTTTGATTGCAACATTCAAGGCTTCTGCTTTGAGCTTTAGAATATGCAGATGGGTTTTGATACGAGCAACCAGTTCATTTTTAGAAACGGGTTTAGTCAAATAATCATTAGCACCGCTTTTTAATCCCATGACTAAATCAGCCACTTGATTTTTGGCGGTTAATAATATGATAGGCAATTCATCAGCGGCATAAGTTTTACGGATCGCTTCTGTCACTTCATAGCCGCTCATTTGTGGCATCATCACATCCAGTAATATCAGATCAGGCTTTTGCTCTTTTTTAAGATATGCTAAAGCCTCTGCACCAGAAGCTGTTTGAGAAATGATGTAGTTTTGTAATGACAAATGGTTAATCAGTACCTGTCGATTCACAGGTTCATCATCCACAACCAAAATAGTAAAACGGTAATTATCCAGTGAACCGTTTTCAGTGAACGGTTCATCAATGTTTTGTGAATGATTAGCATCATCTCGTGAATTATCATCACTCTTTCCAGCTATGATTTCAGAATGATGGAAAGTATTTGTTTCTGGTAATTGTTTTTGAGATCGTTCCTCTCTGAAAAACTTTAACCTGAAACCTTCGGATTGAGAATCGGATAACGGTTCACTAAACGTTGATAATTGATAACTCTTTTCACTGAACACGGATAAATGAGAAGAAATGGGCAAAGTAAAGGTAAACTGCGAACCCACGCCAAGTTGTGATTTAACGTGCATTTGCCCACCATGTAAGTGGATTAATTGTTGAGTTACGGCTAAACCTAAACCGGTACCACCATAAATTCGTGCTGTTGAACCATCCGCTTGTTCAAAAGCCTCAAAGATTCTATCAAGTTTTTCTAAATGGATGCCGATTCCCGTATCGGAAACCGTAATTTCTAATTGTGATTGATGAATCGGTTTTCCTTTTTTCCCTTTTCCTTTTTTCCCTTTAACCTCGCTTTCAACGGCAGAAATTTTTACGGTTCCACTATCCGTAAACTTAATGGCATTGCCAACGAGATTGTAGAGAATTTGCTGAATACGATTTTCATCAGCATTAATAAGTGGTAGTTTTGGAGAAATCGCATTGATGAGTTGCACCTTTTTATAACCAATCAACCCTTGAGAATGTGTCAATACCACTTCAGCAATGGTTCGTATATCAATCGTTTTGATTTGTAAATCAATTTCCTTCTTTTTTAATTTAGAAAAATCCAGAATATCATTGACGAGATTAAGTAAACGTTTACCACTTGACACAACCATCACTAAATTAGATTGCACTTTTTGACTTAAAGTACCGGCTGCACCATCAATCAAGGATTCTGCAATGCCAATAATGCCATTAAGGGGAGTGCGTAGCTCATGGGAAGTGTTCGCTAAAAATTCATCTTTCAATCTATCCGCCTCTTTTAATTGGATAGCAATTTGCTTTTCGCGCTCTAATTCTTTCTGTTGCTCCCGCAATTTTCTTTCTTGCGCCAAATGATAACTCATAATAATCGTCAATATGGTGAGAACATATAAAGTATAAGCCCACCATGTTTTCCAAGGCGGTGGCAGAATGGTGATTTTAAGTGCCGTACCTTCTTCATTCCAGACGTTATCATTATTGCTGCCTTTCACACGAAAAACATAACTCCCGTGTGGCACATTGGTATAATCCGCATGACGGCGTGTGTGGTTCTCATTCCAGTTGTTGTCAAAACCTTCTAATTTGTAGGCGTATTGATTTCTTTTTGGCTGCAAAAAATTTAAAGCGGCAAATTCAAAGGAAAAAAACGACTGTTTGTAAGACAATGTGATATTCTTAGTAAGGCTAATATGTTGTTGCAAAGGCGATTTTTTCCCAAAACCGACAGATTGATTAAACATTTTAAAATCGGTCATCACGATGGGAGGAATATAGGAATTATCCTTGACTTGTTCAGGGTAAAAAGCATTGAATCCATTGATTCCGCCAAAAAAGAGTTCCCCGCGTTGATTTTTATAACAAGCGGGGTTAAATTCATTACTTTGTAATCCATCCAAAACATCATAATTTCTAAAAATTGCCGTTTTAGGATTGAATTTAGATAAACCTCTATTAGTCGAGAGCCAAAGATTTCCCTGGTTATCTTCTAAAATGCAATAAACCGTACTATTCGCCAAACCCTCTTTTTCACGATAGTGAGTGAATGTTTCCGTTGTTTGATCAAATTTATTCAATCCTCCCCCATAAGTACCTATCCATAATGTTCCCGTTTTATCTTCGTAAATAGATGAAACCTCATCATCACTCAAGCTGTTCTGATTTTTTTCGTCAGATTGATAACGGATAAAATGATTCCGCTGACGATCAAATTTGTTGACTCCACCGCCCAGCGTACCAATCCAAATTGTACCGGTTTTATCCTCATAAATTGAAGAAACATTATTATCACCCAGCGTGTTAGGATTTTTTGGCTCGTGGAGATAATGCGTAAATTTACCCTGTTTGCGATTAAATTTATCCAACCCGCCTCGGGTTCCAATCCATAGTTCGCCCATTTTATCTTCATAAATTGACATGACATTATTATTAATCAATCCGTCAGGATTCGTCGATTTTTTTTTATAAGAAACAAACTGATTCTGCTCACGATTAAATTGATTTAAACCGCCTCCAAAAGTACCAATCCACAAAGTACCTGTGCTATCTTCATAGATAGCGTGAATCTCATTATTACTCAAACTATTGGAATTGTCCGGTTCATGTCGAAAATGCCTCACATTTTCCCGCTTCTCATCAAACTGATTTAAGCCATCTTGCGTACCCACCCATAATAAGCCATTTTTATCTTCATAAATGGACGAAACATATGGGTTATTCAAGCTATTAGAATTATTGGGCTCTGGAAAATAATGGACAAATTTCTCCTGTTTGGGGTTAAAATAATTGAGTCCCCTGCCGCTTGTGCCGAACCACATTGTGCCAGCCTTGTCTTGATAGAAAGATAAAATGGCATCACTACTCAGGCTATTCTGATTTTGTGGATCATGCTTAAAATGCACAAATGTGCCTCCTTCAAACAAGTTAATACCCCCGCCATCAGTTATAATCCAAAGTCTCCCTTTCTCATCTTCATTAATTCCCAAAACCATATTACGGCTCAAACTCTTGCTATCCTTTGAATCATGAAAATAATGTACAAAACGTTCCGTTTGAGGATTAAATTGATGAAGGCCTCTCATCGAACCAATCCATAAGTTGCCTTCCGCAGTTTGATAAATAGAAGTGATCGCATTACTCAAACTCTTCTTATTTTGTGCATTGGGTAAATAATGCGTGAATTTTTTCTGTTGGCGATCAAATTTATTGAGTCCGCCACCATTGGTACCAATCCACAAAACGCCCTTCGCTGCTTGAAAAATAGACCAAACTGAATTATGGCTCAAACTATGTGGATTTTTGGGATCATGCTTAAATGAAATAAATTGGTCTTTATGACGATCAAATTGAATCAATCCTCCCCCATCAGTGCCAATCCATAATATGCCCATATTATCTTCATAAATTGACCAAATACTGTTATGACTCAAATTTTTGGTATTTTTATGCAGATAACGAATAAACCGATTTTTTTGACGATCAAAGCGATTGAGTCCTTTGCTTGTACCAATCCATAGCGTACTGTTGCTATCTTCATAAATGGCAAAAATTTCATTATGGCTCAGACTATAGGCATCGCTCGGATCATGCCTATAAACCATAAATTCATAACCGTCGTATTTATTAAGCCCATCTTGCGTACCAAACCAGATAAAGCCTTGGCTATCTTGTAAAATGGCATTCACTGTGTTTTGTGATAAACCATCTTCAAGAGAAAGATGCTGAAACTTGATGTTTTGCTGAAGAGCTAGTACAGGACAGTTCAGCATCATTGAAATCAATAAAATGATGAATTTGAAATAGGTGTTCATTGCTTATGGCGAATATCGTTAATTGTGATGATGAAACTATCCGTTTTTTCTAAGAAAATTGTTAAATATAAGTATCTGTAATCAAACATCTGAAGTTTTCAGAATACTTGATAATAATTTGTGGAATGGTTTTTGCTTTTCTCCTTGAAAAAAATTTCTTTATTTAAATTCAAAGATTTATAAGCAATAAAGAATGATAACCCGGTTTAAGGAGAATACATCATGTCATTATTACAAATATTATTTTTAGCACTTAATTTAAATATCAATGTAGCTTATTTTGAAACGAGTGAAAATATCACCATTTATCAAGAAGAACAACTTTCGACGTTCCCGTTTTTTGAAAAACAACAACTTGAACCTCGAATTTTAGTCGCGGAAAAAAAAGGAAAACGCCGACGTGGTGAAGAAGAAAGTGAAGAAAAAACCACTATGATCACGAATATTATTTGATATTTTCAATTATTTTATCGCTTGACAAGCCTTTTTTGATTTGGTATCGTGTTGATATATTATGGATAAGCGTCAAAATGATAAGCCATTTGAATCACTTTTTTAAAACGGGTTGTTTCTTTAAATCACTGTAATTCCAAAAATCACTATACCACTTTTACTTAGGTAGCTTATGTTAATCAGATTTACCGTCGAAAATTTTCTCTCCTTTAATGAACTCATTGATTTTAATCTGATCGCTTCTGATGAGGTTTCTCATACTCATCATATCATAAAAGGAAAAAATCAAGAAGAAATTGATTTATTAAAAACCTCAATTATTTATGGGGCTAATGCCTCTGGAAAATCGAATTTGATTAAAGCAATGTCTTTTGCTCAAGATTTTATTGTTAATGGCGTTGCTAGAAATAGAAATATCAATGTTAAACCTTTCAAACTAGATTCTTCTTGTCATTATAAGCCATCCCGATTTGAATTTGAATTTCGTTGTCAAGATCGACAATATGCTTATGGATTTGTCGTTGATAAAAATCAAGTTCGTGAAGAATGGTTATTTGAAATGGGGCATCAACTTGAAATTCCCATTTTTGAAAGGGTAGGTCGCGCGATCAGTTTCAACTTTGAACATCCCATTTTTCAGAATCTCTCTGACAATGAAAAAAAAGGAATCAGCTACGAGGGGCGTGGCACAAGAAGTAATTTGTTGTTTATAACCAATTGCCATGAACGCAATCTTCAACAGCTTCAATTTATTTATAAATGGTTTGCCGAAACGCTCATTATTGTTTTTACCACTTCAAAACATCGGGCACTTATTTCTATCGCCAAATTAAACCTCGATTTCTTTAATAAGATTATCGATTTTTTTGATTTTGGGATAAAAAAAATTCAGATTGAAGAAATTGATTTTGAACACAATAATGACATCCCCACTGCGATGAAAGAGGAAATCAGGGCTGAATTTCCTTATGGGCAAGGTACAGCACAATTTGTCTCTGTTTCTTCAAATAACTATGTGGTTGAAGAAAACGAATCGGGCGGTGGTTTAAAAGTGTCAAAGCTAAACACGCTCAGAGAGGATGAAAGGGGCAATAAAGTCACTTTTGAAATATCAGAAGAATCTGAAGGAACACAACGGCTTATGGATTTCATCCCGATGCTAATCGGTTTGTCGAAAGACAAGGTTTTTGTTATTGATGAAATTGAAAGGAGCTTACATCCATTATTGATCAAAAAATTATTTGAGCTAATTTTAAAGCATGATTTTTTAAAAGATGCACGGAGCCAGTTAATTGCTTCGACGCATGAAGTGAATTTACTTGATATTAAAACGTTGTTCCGAAAAGACGAAATTTGGTTCATTGAAAAAAATCAAATAGGCGAATCCGTTCTTTATTCCCTAGCTAACGCCGATGTTGATCACTTAAACATTGTGAACGGCTATTTCAAGGGAAGGTTTGGTGCAATACCTTTTATTAAGGATATCAAAGATTTAGGCTGGAACGACTAGCTGGAATGATGAATGGTGAATGAAAGTAACTTAATGTAAGTAATTGTTTTTTGTAACTGATGTTACGCAAAGCGATTCGATTCGAGCTTAGAAATCCGATTTTTGAAAAAATCGGATTTCTTAAACATCGTTTCGCCGCTTA
>JAOZSV010000065.1:0-3142 GCA_029939505.1 Thiotrichaceae bacterium
CTCAGCCCTCTGTTAGTTCCATACTATGGAATACCATAGATTAGGTAACTATTCAATATCAAGTTAGGAATGCTCATGAAATCACTTGCGAGGTGAAAGTTTTTTGAAGAAAAACGGTAACTACTCAGCCTTGAAATCAATTTCAAGGCGAAAAGCTAAGGAATGAAGATTTAATCACAAACTTTCAAGCCAAACCTGTCAGGTTTAGTTTCGTATATGATTCAATTCTCGTTCCTTAGTCTTTTTCTTCATTTTTTGGAACGGCAATCTTATCATTAATTGCCTCATCATCAAATAAATCCTCTTCTTCTTCTTCAAATAAATCTTCTTCTTCAAATAAATCCTCATCATCAAATAAATCCTCTTCTTCAGGAGGATTGCCGTCATGAACCAAATATTTACGTCTGGCTAAATACGCTTCACGGATATATAAATACTTGTCTAAAGCAGCCGTTTGGAGTATTCGTTCTGCCCCTAATAAATCGGCGCGTGTGTCAATGCTTTTTATGGCACCACCTGCAAAAACCGCTTGACCTGTACCGCTCGTTATTGAAGCAGCATAGTAAAAAGTCGGATCAAATAAAAGGTCGGTGCCAAACCCCACGATATCACGCCCTGAACTTGGACCAAAAAAGGGCAAAACGAGGTAGGGCCCTTTCTTCACACCCCAAAAACCCAATGTTTGACCAAAATCTTCATTATGCTTAGATAAACCGAGTTCAGTACCAACATCAATAAAACCCACTAAGCCTGCTGTTGTATTCAGAAAAAATCGTCCTGTATCTGAAAGTGCTTGTTTAAACTTCAACTGTAACAAATCGTTAACAACCACACCAATATCATTAAGATTACTGAAGAAATTAGTCACACCATTGTCAACAGGTTCGGGTACGACTGCTTTATAGGTTTCTGCTATCGGTTTTAATATAATTTTGTCAACCCCGTCATTAAAGGCAAAAACACCGCGATTAATTTTTTCAAAAGGATCATGAGTCTGGTGGGCTGCACAGCCTGAAACAATCCATGATAGTAATATTAGAAAAACAGCGTTGTAATGAGATAATTTTCGCATAGTATTCATTAATGGTGAATGGATAATGATGAATGGTTTGAATCATTCATCATTCGAGGTTTTTTCTTTAAAAAAACGTAACTACTCAGTCTTAAAACGTGATACTCCAAAATACGTCCAAAGCTAAAGCGTTGTACTCCAAAATACGTCCAAAGCTAAAGCGTTGTACTCCAAAATACGTCAAAAGCTAAAGCGTTGTACTCCAAGTACTCCAAAATACGTCCAATCATAATTCATCATTATATTACATTATCCAGAATTTTCCGTACAGGTGCGAAGGTACGACGGTGAATTGGTGTCACTCCTAAACGTTGCAAGGCTTCTTGATGTGCGCGAGTGGGATAACCTTTATGGGCAGCAAATCCATATCCCGGATATAGGCGATCCATCTCACGCATTTCCTGATCACGAGCAATTTTGGCGATAATAGAAGCGGCACTTATGGCAGGAACCGTTTTATCTCCCTGAATAATCGCTTCCGCAGTACAAGTGATTTGAGGGCAATATTTTCCATCCACAAGTACATGATGGGGGGCAATCGGCAATTGTTCCACCGCCCGCTGCATCGCCAGCAAACTGGCTTGCAGAATGTTGATTTCATCAATTTCCTCTACATCTGCACGACCAAGCGCGAATGCGATAGCGTGTTGACGTATTTGTATTGCTAAAGCCTCCCGCCGTTTTTCACTTAACGTTTTAGAATCCGCTAATCCTGCAATCGGACACGCTTCATCAAGAATAACAGCTGCAGCAATAACTGGGCCAGCTAAAGGGCCACGCCCAACTTCATCAACGCCGGCGATGAGACGTTTTTCGTTTTTCATGTTAATAATCCAATAAATAATCCTATCAAAAACAAATAGGCGAGTATGAGTAGTGGGAAAATTAAACGCCCTAATAAAGAAGGCGATGCCCCTATTAAACTTTTTTCTATCCTGTTTCCCATCACTTTTGCTATGAAATCTACCCCAAAACCCGTGATAAAGCCCGCCAGACTGCTTGCCACAAAACCGGCTTTGATGTCTGAAACTAAAATGCCTACACTTCCTGCGACACCAACTGCCATGCCAATAGCAACGATACCTACTATAACAATAGCCGCGTCGCCAGCGACATTCACTGAAACCAAAATAGTACCTATTATCACGATCACTAAAGCAATTGATACTGAGATTGCGACAAGCAATTCCAAATTCAAACTGACTGTAATACCAGCAACACTGACAGCAACTAAAACAGCCATACCTACTGAGACTATCCCTGCCACGCTGATAGCGACATCTTTATTAATTTTCAGCCAGCCCGTTAATAACCAACTGCCAATTAATAAGAGACTTAATAGTAAATAAGTTTCTGGTAACCACGCTTTTTCAGAATAGGGTAATTGTTTAAATCCTAATGCCAAGCTGGGTATTAATAAGGGCCACCAAATTAGAAAACTAACGAGCCAATTGCCTATCTGTTTTTCATTTTCCAAACCATAGGTTTTTCGATAAGCCTGTAAATGCTGTGGCATAACAAAAATCCACCACATTAAGCGTAGATAGTGAAAGGGATTAAAATGTGAAAAAGGGGAATTAGTTGAAGATGCTATATTCACCGCTTTATTGGTAAATTCTTCAGTAGAATCTTCAATTATAATTGGTTTTTTAATACCTACGCCTAAAGCTATTCCCCATGTTTGTACTGCCCATTCAGCAGATTTGTTTTCTAAGCATAAATTATGATGTAATTGCTGTGCTAAACGATTAAATACCGCATCATTCGGCAAACCAAACGGTAGAGTTAACAATTCCTTAGTTACACCTTCCTTAATCGCATTTGTCAGTACAAAAATTTCTGGATGGTATTTATCACCACAAGTTTTGCGTAATAAAAATTCGCATTGTTCAATATTTTCACATAAGATTGTGCCATGACGGTTGATAAGTTCACATAATCTTTGACGAGGAAAGTCGCGCATATTTTATCAATTATTCAGTTGTTAGTTTTTATTATTAATTGTACTATAGTTAATTTTATTATGACGCTATCCAAAGCTAAAGCGTTGGATTCCTATTCCAAAGCTAA
>JAOZSV010000065.1:3242-23445 GCA_029939505.1 Thiotrichaceae bacterium
AGCGTTGGACTCCTATTCCAAATCTAAAGGTTTGGACTCCTATTCCAAAGCGTTGGACTCCTATTCCAAAGCTAAAGCGTTGGACTCCTATTCCAAAGCTAAAGCGTTGGACTCCTATTCCAAATCTAAAGGTTTGGACTCCTATTCCAAAGCGTTGAACTCCTATTCCAAAGCTAAAGCGTTGGATTCCTATTCCAAAGCGTTGGACTCCAAAAAATTTACAATTGGAGTACAACGCTTTAGCTTTGTACAACATTAATCAAACATGATGAAAAATAAAATAATAAGCCTATTTTTTTTAATGATTATAGGTACAGCCCCTTTGACTAGCACAGCAGAGGAAAAACCGCTCGCTGATACGTTGATCCAACTGATAAAGCAGGGCGATGCTTTTTTCCAACAAGGCGATTTTCAACAGGCGACAAAACAGTGGGAAAAAAGTTTAGCACTTTGTCCTGAAAATACAAGCCAACATATTGATGTTTTGAGCAGATTAGCTGCTGCTTACCAGAATTTTGGGTTGCACCGTGACGTTTTTCTTATGCTTGATAAGGCTATATCCATTGCGGAACAACGACAAGATGCCATGCGTAGTGCCATTATTCTTACTCAGTTAAGCGATGCGTGGCTATCTATCGGAGACGCTCAAGAAGCATTATTGTTAGCGGAGAATAGTATTGTCGATGCGAAAAACGCGAAAGCACAAAAAGTGTTGGCAATGGCATTAAACAGTCAGGGCAATGCCTTTTTCATTTTGCATTCGAGGTTTAAGTTTTTTTACCGAAAAAACTTAAACCTCGAATACTTTCCAGAATCAATCAAGGCTTATAATGAAAGTGCTCAACTTGCAGAGAAAGTGGGTGAATTTGGATTAGCGGTGAAAGTTTATATCAACAAGTTAAAGGCTGAAATCAATTATAGCCCTTTAAAAGAAGTCATTAAGACGCTGGATGACGTTTATGCCAAGATTAGCATTTTACCCAATGGCTATGAAAAGGCAACTCGCTTGGTTTCCGTTGGTATTCAGAGTCAGTTGATATTACAAAACCCAGAAATGGCTCAATGGCAAAAGCAAAAAGTCACATTATCAGCTTACCAATCTTTTAGAGATGCGGCGCAAATGGCTAAACTGACGAAAAATGTTCACCTCACTTCTATCGCTTATGGACAACTGGGGCGATTGTATGAAAAAGAACACCGTTATACTGAAGCACTGTCATTGACTAGACAGAGCATTTTTTTTGCCAAACAAAGTCATTTTCCTCATACCCTTTATCGTTTGTATTGGCAACAAGGGCGGATTTTCAAGGCGTTGAATCAGTTTGATCAAGCGATAGCTGCATATCGTTTATCCTCTCAGACACTTAAACCAATCCAATCAGTCTTAGAAACAGGTTACCGTCATCTTCCAGGCACTTATAACGAAGTAGTCAAACCTGTCCATTATGAACTGGCTGATTTGCTATTACAAAAAGCAGCGACGACGACTAACGCGCAAGCGCGGCAACGTCAACTCAAGGAGGCAGTAGCAACAGTCGAATTGGTGAAAGTGGCTGAACTTAAAGAATATTTTCAAGATGAATGTCTTTTGAGCCAACAATCTAAAGCCATCGAACTTGATCAAATTTCATCGCATACCGCCATACTTTATCCTATTCCCTTGCCTGATAGATTAGTCATTCTCGTCAGTGTAGCAGGTGAATTCCATCAAACCGTTGTACCTGTTAGTGCCGATCAGCTGAACGAGGCGACTTTGGATTTAAGACTCGGTTTGCAAACTCGCCCTAATAACCGCTTTTTATACAAGGCAAGGCAACTCTATGACTGGTTGATACGCCCCATCAAAGCATTGTTGACGGAACACCAAATTGATACTTTAGTCGTGGTGCCAGATGGCAAATTACGCTTGATTCCCTTTTCCACTCTACATGACGGTAAGCATTTTTTGGTTGAAAAATATGCGATGGCACTGACACCAGGGCTGACGTTGCTTGATCCAAAACCAATTCGTTGGGATAACAGTAATATCCTCTTAGTTGGTTTATCCGATGCTGTGCAAGATTATCCGCCGTTGCCCAACGTGCCAAAGGAATTGCAAAGCATATTAGACTCTACTCAGGGCATTGCCAATAGCAAGCGTATTTTAAATGCAGAATATTCTATGAAAAACCTTCGTCATCAATTGAAAAGAAGTGACTATTCAGTCATTCATATGGCGACACATGCTAAATTTAATGCTGATCCAGAACGAACCTATTTATTGACTTACAAAGAAAAAATGACGATGAATCAGCTACAAAAAGTGATAGAATCCCTAGCAACGCCCTTAGAATTATTAACTTTAAGTGCCTGCCAGACTGCTGTCGGTGATGATCGCGCCGCGCTAGGGCTCGCCGGGGTTGCTGTAAAAGCAGGTGCAAGGAGTGCCATCGCCACTTTGTGGTTTGTTGACGATGAGGCGACTTCAATCGCTATCACTCAGTTTTATCAACAACTTTTGAAAACGCCTGGGCTTTCTAAAGCTAAAGCATTACAAAATGTACAGAAAAAACTGATTGCCCAAGATCGCTATTGGCATCCTAGCTATTGGGCCCCGTTTTTATTGATTGGAAATTGGTTGTGAAGATTTGAACAGGATTAAAAAACCGATTTAAATTCGTAACGACTCAGCCTTGAAATCAATTGCAAGGCTGAAAGCATTCGAGGCGAAAGTTTTTTTAAAGAAAAAACTTTAGTCGAGGTTTTAGTTTTTTTACAAAAAACTAAAACCTCGACTCTCGAATAGTCTGCTAAAGCAGACTGAATCGTTTAGCTGGCTTTAGCCGGCTTTAGCTGTTAGCCTTAAAATTTATTTCAAGGCTAAGTAGTTACTTAAATTCAACGCTTTCGCTTTGAGCTTTATTTCATTTTTAATTTATAACTAACTGATTTTTAACGAATTTATTAATGCGTATCAACAAAATTCTGTCACTCCTTTAATCCGTTTAATAATGAGAGCCTCTTGCAAAACTCGCTTTTTCGAGTTGAGATTTAGAAATCGAGGCTAAAGTTTTTTTGAAGAAAAAACTTTAGCCTCGATTCGATTTTTTTCAAAAAATCGGATTTCTTAAACCTTATGCGTTTCGAGCTTAGGAATGGTTACGAAATAACTTCCCGTTTAATGATGAGAAACCAAGTTTCTTCAAGAAACTTGGTTTCTAAATGTCCAAGTTATTTTGTGACTGTTCCTTAGAAATCCGATTTTTTCAAAAAATCGGATTTCTTAAACCTTATGCGTTTCGAGCTTAGAAATCCGATTTTTGAAAAAAATCGGATTTCTTAAACCTCGAATTATTTATCTGAACCTCTATGGGAATGGTTTCTCCCATAAAAGTGGGAAAAATGAAGCAATTTATCACTGACACCAGGTGGCATTTGTGACCAATCAAATCGCCAACGCCAATTACCCTTTTCAACACCAGGGGTGTTCATCCGATGATGACCATCAAGTGCCAACACATCTTGCATAGGTATAATAGCGATTTGTGCTACGGAAGCAAAGGCGGATTCAATTAAAGGCCAAGGCATTTCGTATGGCTGAGTATGAAGATATTCGCAGACATATTGTTGTGTGTGTGTTGGCAATTCATTAAACCAGCCTAAAGTGGTTTGGTTGTCATGAGTTCCTGTATAGACGACAGAATGCTCAATATGATTATGCGGTAAATACGGATTATCAGGGCCACCGTCAAAGGCAAATTGGAGAATTTTCATGCCAGGTAAGCCAAATCTATCGCGTAAAGCAGTCACTTCATCTGTAATAATCCCTAAATCTTCGGCAACTAAGGGTAAATCAAGGTCGCTTTGTTGGAGCGCTTCAAAGAGGGCATGTCCTGGAACCTGCATCCAATGACCATCAACGGCAGTTTCACAATGGGCGGGAATAGCCCAAGATGCTTCAAAGCCTCGAAAATGATCAATTCGCACGACATCAAATAACAATTTAGCACTTTTTAAACGGGTTATCCACCATCGAAAACCATCCGATTGCATATAATCCCAATTATAATGTGGATTACCCCAGCGTTGCCCTGTGGCCGAAAAATAATCGGGAGGGACACCGGTCACAATCGTGGGTTGTCCTTGGGCATCTAGTAAGAAATTTTCGCGGTTTGCCCAGACATCTACACTGTCTTCTGCCACAAAGATGGGAATGTCACCAAACAAATAGATGCCGTGTTCATGGGCATATTGTTTAAGATCATGCCATTGGCTATAAAATACAAATTGTTCAAAGCGATGTTGTTCAATCGTCTCCTCTAAGCGTCGTCGCGCATCAGCCAGTGCTTGTGGGTGACGATCACGTAACGCTTCCTGCCATCCCCACCAACCCGTTTCTTCTTCTATGGCTATCAGACGCGCTTCTAAGGCATCGTCATCTTGGATTTCTTTTAAAGCTTTCAGGCGTTCTCTTCTTAAAACCTTAAAATGTTCTGTTTGTAAAGCACGAAACAGCGCGTAATCTTCCAACCAATAAGCCTGTGTTTCAATAAACTCCGCAAAAGCAGTGCGATCATCTGCACTGGCGTTTTTTTCAAAGCCCGCTCGCGCTTCTTTTAAGCGAGCATGGCGATAGCGGACCGCAACCTCGTGATCTGGTTGCAGAAAAAATTCCTCACGAAATTCAAGTAAATGGGATAATTCCCGTTCATCAGGATCGTCATAATACCATCCCTTCCGAGCAAGGCGTTGTAATTCTTGTTTGATCTGCGCTTCAGAGTTTGGGGAAGAATCTTCACTGAGCCAGCCTTTTTCAACCAAATGTTCTAAGCTGATAAGCAATGGATTGGTTGCATGTACAGATTGGCATTGATAGGGTGATAAATCTTCATGCGGTGATCCCAAAGGCAACATTTGCCATAGCGATATACCACAGTCCACAAGAAAATCAATAAAGCGGTAAGCATGTTTACCAATATCACCATTGCCATAAGTGCCAGGCAAAGAGGTTGGATGTAGCAAAATTCCAGCTCTACGCTGTTTAAAAAAATCGGCGGTCATACACTCTCCTCCTCTCCTTTACGCATCACACCATGTAGGGCTGGATCACCGCCGCCGTGAGTAAATGCCTGTTCTAAATAGTCGGGCGGCGTTTCACCTAAGAGTCGATATAAATGAGTTAAATGCAGTCTATATAAACGATCAAAATCACGCACTGCGGGTGCAGGATTATGAGAGCCAAACCACCAACACCAATCGGAACCTTCACAAATGGCTAATTGACGTTCGGCGGCTTCTCGTTCTTTTGGCTCTAAGCGTGGGCTGATTTTGTCAAAGAGATGTTTGGCTTCAATCAACATTTCCCATCCACGATTTTTATCTTGATCGCCTATCCAGGTGGAAAAAGTACCATAAACCCAGCTACCTGCGACTAAAGTCGGTAATTCAGTCGTTTCTAAATCAAGACAATGTGAAAACGTCGTTAATTCCAATTTGGGATGTTGAGATAATTTTTGATATAATCCCCTTAAAAAATGGAAAGCGTTTTCTGGATAGTATTCCCAGGCATTTTCGCCATCAAGGATAATTGGGACAACCTGTGCACCTGAATTGGGCGCATCATCTGCAATGTTTTCTAAATGCTGTACCAGATGAGCGACAGCGTCATCGCCATGCCATTTGGCAAACTCAAAGCCAATTAAGTCCGATAAGTTATCATCTCGGAAAAAGCAATGTACAGGACTCTTATATAAAGAATAAGGGCGGTGCAGAGATTGATTTTCCAGCCCAGATTTTTTCAGGCTGTTAGCCAATACCGAGCCACCGCTTGCTGTCCAACGGAGGCCAAATTCTTCCAGAGCGAGTACTGTTGCTTCACTGACACAGCCTTCCGAGGGCCAACAGCCTTGTGGTGTGAAGCCAAAATGCTGTTCAAATGTTTTAATACCTTCCTGTATGTGCCAACGTACCCGTTCTTTGCCATCTGGATAGCAAGAGATACCGTTTAAATTAACATCTGGCATGGCATCGCGAGCGGAAAAAGCATCAAGCAATAAAGGCATAATCGGGTGTGCATAAGGTGTAACAGATAATTCGATTTGTCCAGATTCTGCAAGTGCTTTATAGCGAGGTACGATTCCGCCCAATAATTCCCCAATAATTTCCAGCAGTTGTCGCCTGTCTTCGTTGTTGAATTTGCGCCCTTTTTCTATTAAGACTTTTACTCTCGCATCGGAACGGCGTACCGTTTCTCCTAACCAAGCTAAGTGATACCACATTAATAAATCAATGAGGTATTGTTCATCCAGGTAGGTGACGACTTTAGCATTTTTTTTCAGTGGTTCAGCGAGTTCTGCCAGTTCTTGATAGGGTTTAAAACGTTGAATGAGTCTTTCTTTATTTGCACGCAAACATTGCTCAATCATGGCTAAACGAGCGGCTATCACTTTTTGGTTTTCAGATTCGTTCTCCTCCTGAGATTCCGGGATAGGCTCTTGATTCAAAAAAGGCGCGTGAACAGGTTGGCTATTTAATGCCGCCAACAAGGGATCATGAATTGGAGTGGCATCGCGCAAAAAATCCTGAATTTGTTTGACATAATCATCCAATTGTTCCAATAAAGTGGGCGTAAAATTCATAACAGCACGGGCTTCAGGCACCGCTTCTAAATGTGCTGCCATATCAACATAATCTTTAATCCCATGCAGATAAGTCCAGGGGAGTTGGTATTGTTTTCTGTGCCAATCGTAATAGGCTGGCTGGTGCATGTGCCAACAAACGACAACCTTTAATTTTCCAGACATAATTATAGCAATGGTTAATTGTTAATGGTTAATGGTTTCGAGGCTAACGTTTTTTCAAAAAATGTAACGACTCAGCCCGATATTTAGTCATGTAGGTCGGGTTAGATGGCGTCGCAAAAAAACGTAACCCGACATTTATCTACATTCGATTCGAGGTTCAAGTTTTTTCAGTAAAAAAACGTTAGCCTCGACTCGAATGCTTTAGCCTCGAATTGAATTTTCAGGAGAATGTCGGGTTACTTTGCTTTGCAAAAAAAGCTAACCCGACCTACATAGCTTTGTTTAAGCGTAATCTATTCAATCAGGAAACGCTATATCAATTTTCAGTTTGGCTGTTATTTCTGGAGTCCAAAGCTTCAGCTTTGGCGATATTTCTGGAGTCCAAAGCTTCAGCTTTGGCGATTTAATACACGATTTTCAAAGCGGTTGGACTCCAATAGACTTGTCCCTTTTTAATTGTCAGATGGTTTCGAGGCTAAAGTTTTTTCTTTAAAAAAATTTTAGCCTCGAATTCTAAATAACAGAATACAATTGAAAATCAAGATATTTTTTAAAATGCTCAAAATCTTTGTCAGTTGTGAAAATAGGAAAATTATAACGGTGTGAAACAGCACATAACAAAAAATCTGTTGCTGAACCTTGTATACCTCTGGCACGGCAAATGTTATAAAATTCTGCTGCTTTTTCATAATCTTTTCGAGGTTTAAGTTTTTCTTCAAAAAACTTAAACCTCGAAAATTGTCAAAGGAAAATCAGGAAAAGAACGCAGTTTTTGGCGTATTCGTTCAAATTGCTGCATTTCACGAATACCTGAAAGTACTTCTTGACGAACAACACCTAACAATATGATTCGTGTTTGTTGAATTAATTTCAACAGAGTTTGTTTTTCTAAACTTTCTAATGATGCGTTACGACGCAAAAGGAATGACCAAATACAGGCATCAACCAGTACGTTTGAAATGTCTAAGCTTTTTGTAATCATAATCATCATAATAATCAATTTGACCAAACTCATCCAAAATTCCAATTTGTTGCGAAACGATATTGGCTCGTTTTTGCAAATAGTACACATACACTTCTAGGGCTTTATGTATCATTTCAGCTTGTGTTGTATGTTCGCCTAAACGACGGGCTTTTTCACAAAGTTCATTATCCAGTTCATTGTCTAATAAAGTTGTCATTATTTGTCCTCTTGCTTCAGCTTTGGCGGTATTTCTGGAGTCCAACGCTTCAGCTTTGGCGGTATTTCTGGAGTCCAACGCTTCAGCTTTGGCGGTATTTTTGGAGTCCAACGCTTCAGCTTTGGCTGTTTAATACAAAATACGCCCAAAGCTAAAGCGTTGAACTCCAAAATACGCCCAAAGCTAAAGCGTTGGACTCCAAAATACGCCCAAAGCTAATTTGGACTCCAAAATTTTTCTTCAAAATTAGCTACTGATTAATTGGCATTGTGTACCTTCTGTTCCAACATTTCCGGCGTGACTAGTACAACGCCGCCTTCACTCACATAGAAACGTTTGGCATCTTCTTCAGGATTTTCCCCTATCACTGTTTCAGGGGGAATAAATACGCCTTTATCAATAACCACTTTTTTAATGCGACAATGCCGACCAATTTCTACATTAGGTAAGACGACAGCTTCATCCAACAATGAATAAGAATTCAGTTTGACGTTGGAAAAGAGTAGCGAATTCTTGATTTTCGCGCCAGAAATTAAACAGCCGCCTGATACAATAGAATCGACTGCCATCCCACGTCTGTCATCATCATCAAAAACAAATTTAGCTGGGGGCAATTGTTCTTGATAAGTCCAAATAGGCCATTGTTGATCATACATATTCAATTGTGGTGTCACTGAAACTAAATCCATATTGGCTTCCCAAAACGCATCTACTGTCCCTACGTCTCGCCAATACGATTGTTCACCTTTTTGAACATCACGAAAGCGGTAGGCAAATAGACGATGCTTCTCAATGAGAGAAGGAATAATATCTTTGCCAAAATCATGGTCAGAATTGGGCAAATCGGCATCAATTTGTAATTGCTCATACAAAAAATCGGCATTGAAAACATAAATGCCCATTGAAGCTAAGGCTTTTTCTGGATCATTGGGTGTCGGCTGCGGATTTTCTGGCTTTTCCATAAAACGCATAATCCGCTTATTCTCATCAACACTCATCACCCCCAAACTCTTTGCCATTTCCAAAGGGACTTCTAAACAACCTACTGTCATATCAGCCTTGTTTTCAACATGTTCGGCGATCATGGGACCATAATCCATTTTATAGATATGATCACCTGCTAAAATCAAAACATATTCTGGATTGTGGCTACGAATGATGTTAAGATTTTGAGCGACGGCATCTGCTGTCCCTTCATACCAAGATTCGTTCACACGTTGTTGAGCGGCTGGTAAGAGTTCGACAAATTCTCCAAATTCTCCGCGTAAAAAACTCCAACCATTTTGGATATGACGAATTAAGGAATGTGATCGGTATTGTGTCATCACCGAAATTTGACGTATGCCAGAATTGATACAATTTGATAATGGAAAATCAATAATACGAAACTTGCCCCCAAAAGGAACAGCTGGTTTAGCTCGCCAATCTGTCAGGTTTTTGAGACGTGTTCCACGCCCACCAGCCAAGATTAAGGCTAATGTACCGCGAGTTAAGCGACTCACAAAACGATGTGTGGGTTCAGTATTCATTTTTTCTTCCTCCTTGGTAAGCGTATTGAAGCATAAGTTTTAATGTTAATCAATAATTTATGATTCAGTACACTATATTCAGTTTTAATTTAAGTCATTTTAGTAAATGACTTCGAGGCTAAAGTTTTTTTTGAAGAATATTAACCTTGAATACAATATTATAATTCAAACTCAATTTATTACAAAATAATCGTTAAGAAATCCGATTTCTAACCAATATTAAGTACAACATTAAGTACAACGGATTAGGGAATAAAACGGATTGATTCAAGGTGAAAGTTTCGGAGACTCTTGATTACTCTAAGTCCTCCTCCTCTGATTTAATCCGTTTTATTCCCTAATCCGTTGTACTTAATGTTGTACTACTTTAATCCGTTTTATTCCCTAATCCGTTGTACTTAATATTAGGGCTGAGTAGTTACCTCAATTTTTAGTATTTAGTCACGTCGCACCATTATTAACCATTCACCATTCACCATTGCTATGAAATATTGTTTTATTTTTGTTTGTCAGCAAGGAGAGTTAGAAATCAAATCTATGCTCCTTGCGGCTTCATTAAAGCGTTATTTGCATTGTGAGTATGAGCTTATCGCTGCTATTCCACAACCTGCTACTCGCTGGGGATGCATTTCAAAAAATACGCTCAACTTAATGCAAACGTTGGGGATACGCTCTGCTCCGATAACTAATCGTATTGATGAAAATTATCCTATTGCGAATAAAGTGGCTTGTTTAGGGGTAAAAACGCCAGCTGATCAAATCGTTTTTTTAGATAGCGATATTTTATGTTTGCGGAAATTTTCTCCCCCATTTAACGCGCCTTTTAATGCTAAACCCGCAGATTTAGCCACTTTTACTGACGAAGTGAGTCGATGGCAACCTGTGTATGATTTATTTCAATTACCTTTGCCCACAGAGCGCGTGATTTCTAGCACTTCTCATCAATTGATGTTGCCCTATTTTAATGCAGGTGTTATTGCGGTACAAAACGATTTAGGTTTTGCACCAGTTTGGGAGGAATGTTGTCGAAGAATTGATGCAGAGAGTTCGATAACAAATAAACGCCCTTGGTTAGATCAAATTGCTTTACCCATCGCTGTCAAGCAATTAAATTTAAAGCATCACTGTTTTGATGAACGTTTTAATTATCCCGCGCATTTGAAGCCATTGCCAAAATCCCCTGAACTTTCACCCTTTCTTTGTCATTATCATTCGGCTTCTGTCATTCGGCGCGATCCCAGGCTAAACCAACTCGTCAAGGAATTAGCAGAAACTTATCCCCTCCTCAAAACACTTATATTAGCGTCAGAGCCCTGGGCGCAGTTACTCAAACCTTATACTTTGCAAAAACCAAAGAAACCGAGTTTTTTCAAAAAACTCGGTTTCTCAGAATCTAAAAAACATCGTTTACCAGATAATAGAGTAGAAGCCATTATCACGGGTATCCCTCGCAGTGGTACGAGTTATTTATGCCGCCTGTTACATCTCATTCCAAATTATGTGGTTATTAATGAACCCGCACAAATATTTCCGCCCTTAACCCATGATTTAATCCCTTGGCAAATAGCGACTTTTTATCAGGAATTACGGCGCGATATTTTAGATGGAAAACCTGTTGAAAATAAAGTACAGAACGGTCAAGTCATTGAAGATACAGCAATTATTGATGTCAGAACAGCCTATCAGCCGCCCGTCAGTCGCCCTGATTTTTTACTCTGTACTAAAAACACATTGGCTTATATGGCTAGATTGTCACAGCTTAAACAAGTTTTGCCGAATATCCCAATAATGGCTTGTGTTCGTCATCCCATTGATACGATTGCTTCATGGAAAACAAGCTTTCCACATCTTAAACAGGCTTTGGTGACAGATTTTCCTGTTGGGCATGTTCATGATCCCTTTTTGGCGCAATGGCAACGTCAGCGTTTAGCAGAAATCGCCGCCACGCCGAATGAAGCTTTAAAACGAGCCCTACTCTGGCGTTATTTAGCCGACATTTTGTTAATGGGCAAAACTGAGCAGTTGATTTTAATACATTATGAAAAGTTGGTTACTCAACCGCTTAAAGTATTAAAAAGTATTCAGCGGCAAATTCCTTACGCGCCTCCTTTGTCTAATACGAATAAAATCATTCCCTCAACGGTGAGACAAAAACGTGAAGTCTTAGATAAAACGGATTTGCAAGCGATTGGTGATATTTGTGGTGAATGTGCGGTGGCGTTGGGATATGATGAAAGTGATTTCACTGAAGGGTGATCCTTGAAAACTGACAAAGGAAAATGTTCTCCTTCAATTTTGAATCAGAATTTGAGAATTTGAGAATTTTCAGAATGTGAGATTCATTTAGAAATCCGATTTTTTCAAAAATCGGATTTCTTAAAACTCGTGCGTTGAGCTTAGAAATCCGATTTTTGAAAAAAATCGGATTTCTTAAACCTCGTGTGTTCAGAGTTTTGCAAGAACCTCTTTCGTTTAAATAATCAAATCAGGGATAAAATTTATAAACAGAATACAATCAATCACTTAGGGATAAAATTTTAATCACTTCCAAAACCTTTAAGCCAAAACCTGACACTTGATGATCAAGTTTTTTAACCCCAATAACTAACTACAAGGATTTGATATAAGATTCGAGGTTTAAGTTTTTCTTCAAAAAACTTAAACCTCGAATGGATAAGTCAAATTGCACCACATTTTCAAATTCGGTTTATCCTTGCTTATATTTAACAATAGTTCGGACAGTTTTAAGTAACAAGTTGAAACAAAAAGGGAATCAAAATGTGGTATAATATTAATTTTATAACCCAAATTACCAAAGGATTCAGATGAAAATATTAGAAAATATTTTACTCAAAATGTCAAATTTAGGTGCACCTCAAAAAAAATTTATTATAACTCTAATAACCAATAGTTCGGACACTTTTTCATAAATTCCTTTAAAATCAAAGTTTTATTGATTTTGGTCAAATTGTATAACTTATTGATATTTCAAGTTATTTCAAAATAACTGTCGAACTATTGTTTATTGTTTTTAAAAACAAATAAGCGAAAGCACCATGCTTAATCAACTTACTACTATTTTTCACAAAACATCATTATTGGAAAGTCACACAAAGAAGGGTGACGACTTAGGTGTTGAAAACGGTGTAACAGTAGCCGCAGAATATTCTTTCAAATATCCCCACCATATCGTCATAATTTGGTAAACACTAAAAAAAGCTGCTGACGGGTGCGCGATCCGCTATTATCATGTTTCAAAGCCTGTGGTTATTATACAAACTTGACAGTAAAATGCAAGTATTTTTACAACTTTACAACTATTTTTAACTTGTGTAAAATCAAATAGTTAATAATAAAATGGCTGTTTAACAAAATAATCCGAACCTGCCCTGCTTCATGAATTGTCAACACATCGTCATCTAATCTTTTTAATTCTTTTACAACAGAATTCGGAAAATTTTCATCAGCATATAATGAACCTATCCTGCCCTATTCGTTTTTAATTTTAGAAATCCGATTTTTTCAAAAAATCGGATTTCTTGACGCTTATTTTTTCTCAAAAATCAGGAGATTTTTATTCATTTTTTACCATTGATTGAATAGTTGACCTCTTATGGGCAAAATAAAAAAGACATTTTGCCCACCATACCTGTTTGCCCACAATTTAAGCTGAAGGTGGGCAACAAAAGGACGTTGCCCACCCTACATTACTGTTTTAAAGTTACCATACGACATAAGGATTTTCCTAAATGATCATTTGACATAATTCGCTTGAATTTCTTCTGTTAAAACCATTGCTTCAAGTTCGCCCGCATGTAAATTACACGTTGAATCTAATGCACCTAACACAAAATTTGCACCGGCTATTGAAATTTCAGTGCATTTAATGTAGTCAGGTAATAATAAATCTCGTAATTCTTTAGCAACTGCTTGAGGAATAAAAATTTTATCAAAACATTGAGGTAGTAAATCAAGTGCCTAAATCTTGGATAAAAAAATAATTGGGCTGGTATTGGAAACAACGTTCATAATTTATGTGTGAGTTGATCAACGGTTTTTATATCATCTAGCACCGTCTCATCAGCAAAGGTATAACCGACATCGAAATGTTCTTTTAAACGATAATGAAATTCATCAAAACCCAATTTTGCTAAAGAAGCTGCGGCACCAAAACTCACTTTATGGGCATGATATAAACTCGCCGCTAGAAAAAATTCGGCAGATTGACTACCATAAGGTTCAAGTACTTCATAAAAATGAGGATTAAGTTGTATAGGCATTATTGACTTCCTATTAAAAATACGTTCGAGGCTAAAGTTTTTTTAAAGAAAAAACTTTAGCCTCGAACCGATTGACAAAACGTAAGCGTCAATGCCATTAAGTTCAGCCAGGGCGAACACGCCGGTTCCTCCCTACAACCACAGAATACGCGGGGTTTTGTAGGGCAGACCGGTGTGTCTGCCCTTAAAGACCGGTGCACTTAACTTAATGGCATTGAACGTAAGCGTAGGGTCATTGCCATTAAGTTAAGATTTATTGGAATCCATTCGAGGTTTGAGTTTTTTTTTCAAAAAAACTCAAACCTCGAATCCTTCAGATTTGGATGATTTCGCTTAAATCTCAATTCGAGGTTCAAGTTTTTTTACCGAAAAAACTTGAACCTCGAATCAAATACTTCCAAATCTAAAGGATTCGAGGTTTTAGTTTTTTTGAAAACTAAAACCTCGAATGGACTCCAAGGCTTCACTTAATGACATTGAAGCGTAGGATGAGTTCTACCCACCATACGTTCGCTGTTTGAAAACGAGAGAAAAAACATTGCCCTAATTCGTTTTAAGCTCTAACATGCCTATTAGTATTAAAATAATCTCTTCTAAGTCAGATAACAATGTGTAAGCTTCCATAT
This sequence comes from Thiotrichaceae bacterium, assembly GCA_029939505.1. Taxonomy (GTDB): domain Bacteria; phylum Pseudomonadota; class Gammaproteobacteria; order Beggiatoales; family Beggiatoaceae; genus QNES01. The sequence goes on from JAOZSV010000065.1 coordinate 17,641, forward strand.
CCTTTTTTAATCGCTTATTCTTCCTGTCCAAAACGCCGAACCGCCATACATCACCTAAAGTAATTGCACCATACAGTAACTCTTGATCACTTTCAATATATTTATCCAACGCAATCAGTTCGACTGCCAATTGATTAAAACCTCGTTCTAAATCGCCCTTCTTAGCTTCAAGGATGATAATGTTATTGGTGAATTTAATCAGGTAATCAATATTACCACTTAAATTTTCACCCGCATCCAAAGGATACTCGACATCAATTTCAGCGGGAATATATTCAAGAAGTTGTAACAATAATGGAGAAATATAAAATTCTCTTTTTGCCATTTCTGAATTTAAAGAAATCAATGGTAACTTTTTGATATAAGTCTTTTTGAGTTGCTCAAGATTTCCAATCTCTTTAGAAGACTTTGGTAAATTCAATTCTTCAAAACGATATTGATATCCAAACTCTTCAATAATTTCTTTAGTGGGATTATTGAGTTCAAAATAGTCAGAAAAGGTATATTTTTTATCTTTTTTAAAAATATTTCTTCCCATGTTTAATTTTTCCAAAGCTAAAGCGTTTTCGAGGTTTTAGTTTTTCTCCAAAAAACTAAAACCTCGAATTCCAAAAAACGTTCAAATAAATCTTATTGCGAATAAAGAAATCCGATTTTTGAAAAAAATCGGATTTCTAAGCTCGAAAGTTGGACTTCAAAAAACGTTCAAATAAATCTTATTGGCGCAACCAAATCATTTCCAATAAGTCAAGTTTTTTCACCTCACAATCGGAACACTCCAACGTCCATTTTTTCTATCGATCCTGAGCAAAGGAGCAATGCAGAAGTCTAATGACGTTGGAGCGTTAGAACGAAAAACGAAATACCATGTTAGGTGGCTTTTATTTCTTCTGGGCTTACCCCAATTGATAAAGAAACTCTACCCCATTCGTTTGGGGCTAAGTGCTGCATGAGTTCAGACCAAATTAAATCGTTCTTTTCTTTTAGATATTTACCCTCAAATTTTCGGCTGAAAATGACCAGATGGAGACTATCTTCTGGCCCATTAGACACATCAATCGCATCATCGGAGCCTGAGAAATAGCCTGTTTTTAGAACGTCGTAAACTTTTTTCTTGAGTTGTTTGTCTGTCATAAAAAACGCCTTTCGAGGCAAAAGCTTTTGCCTTGATTACATGTTATTGTCGATCCAATCCATCATATTTTCAACCGTTTCCAAGAAAACTTTAGCGTCTTGACGATTTGCGAGATTAGAACTATATCTCCAAGCGGGCATCCAACGGTTGACAATATTAAATTGTGGCCAAAGTTTTTGGTTTTGCTTGAGTCGGTCAAAAGTTTGTGTCAGTCGAAGCAACAATTCAAGATGATGTGTAAAAACAGTTGCATGACTAGCAAGTCTGCCGCGACGTTGTAACTCGTCTTCAAGTTCATAGAGATTTCGGCAACCATATATTCGCATTAGTTTAGTTTTAATAAGGCATTCAACCGCGTATCCAGACATATACATCGCGCCACGCCACCTGTCTGCGTTCAGTAAAGCGTATGCATCGTCCAACCGATGTTTGCTTGCTTTTGATTGCTCGCTTATACCCATGTATAGGTCATGATGTGACATTATCTACTCCAAGGCGAGGGTTTTTACTGCCTTTACTCCAAAATCCAAAGCTGAAGCGTTGGACTCAAAAATCCAAAGCGTTGTACTCCAAAAAACGTTCAAATAAATCTTATTGGCGCAACCAAATAATTTCCAATAAGTCAAGTTATCTCACATTTTTAACAGGCGGAAATAATCGCAAAATAAAAATATTTTTTAAAATAAATTATTTAAATAAATTTAACGATGAGATATTTTCGTATTGTTCATTCTAACACAATTCTGATATTAAGCGGCTGTTTGCCCTGGGTGACGGTTTGTAAATGCCTTTCAATACGCCGCTGTAATTCTGGCAGGGTGATAGGAAAACCGCCTTCGGCAATGGCTTTTTGAAAATGATTGAAATTAAAAGCGACTTTTTCCAAACCCGATAAAGATTCTTGCACAGCTTCCAGAAATGCGTAATTGATTTCGTTGGGCAGAGTTTCTTCCGTCAAGAATTGCTCCAATAAGCTCCGATTTTCTGTTTGGAGAAGTGCCCATTGTTCAGAATCCTTAATTGCTTTTAATTCAGTCAATAGTATTTCTGTCCATTCGTTGTGAAGTTGTTCTAAAGTGTCGCTGATTTCTGCCAGTGTTTCTGCTGCAGAGTGTTGTACCACTTCTGAACTCGCTTTAAAGTCGCAATGGGGGCAAAACGCATTGGCAAATAAGTCAGATTCGCTTAAATCAAAACAGCTTTCGAGTTGATTCAGCTTGATTTCAAAATCATCTAATTGTTGCTGCGGCATAAGCTCTATCATCGCCAATTTCTTTAAGCAGATAAAACGGGCTTCTTGTAATAAACGCATTTTCTGTTCATGATCTTCCGCCCCCAATCGCGCTTGTTTGTGTAAATCAAGGTAAATTTGCCGGTAGGTTTTCTGTAACGTTCCTAACTGTTGTTGGATATGATAACTAAAACCGCTACTGCTCAGTTGTTTTTTATCAGCGAGGCGAGGCAACAGGCTATCACGTACCTGTTTCATTTCTTGAATCCAGGGATGTTCAGGCGGTAAAACCGCTTCCGCTGTCATCAAATAAGCCGCGGTTCGGTTCAACTCGCTGAGAATTGAAGTCAAAAGATTAATCTCTTGTAACGTTTCAAATCTGTGCTGCTGGGCGATGATTTCTTCGGTGCTGTAGCGAAAGTGCTTGAATTGCCCTGGGGTTGAATAGGTTTGCAGCGTTTCTAAGACGTTTTTGGTTTCTGATAATTCCGCCCGATATTGCTGCATTTCAGTGTGACTCAGCACCGCTTTTCCCCAAAAAATCGCGCCCTTGCTTAATTCATCTTGGGTTTTGACCAGTTCAGCCCATTTTTTGTTGACTTCTCTGTGTAAGAGTTGTACCATTTCGCTCTCATTTTGGGTTAATTTCAGGGCGAAATCTGGCTTTAAACCGAATAATTCAAATAGGGCTTTTAGGGCAGGCATATTAAATTCTTTTGGGCGTTCAAGATGTTTAAAAGCCAATAAGTCTTTAATGGGAATTTCCGCAAGTGCCTTAAAATTAGCCGCCGTGAATTTTTGCCCAGGGTAAGCCAATACCAATTCCCCAGCATAAACCAGTGCTGCTAGGATAACGATAACAAATTCTGGTTCAAGGCGGTATTTTTCGGGAAGGAGATAATATTCAGGGAGTAATTCATTTTGATTTAAAACTTGCCCTTGCGGTTTTTGAGTGAATTTCTCAAGAATAGAAGTGGCATATTTTGAGTGAGCATTAAGCGGTTCAAGACGATCTCCGTCTAACAAAAGTAGGGCCTCTAAAACACAGTTGGCTTGTTTTGAAGGTTTCTGAGTGACAAGGCCACGCAATGCTTCAGAAGCGGCTTGGGTGAGATTATCTTGGGTAATGAGTATAGAGAAAACGGGATATTCAGGGGCTTGTTCAGAAAAATAGTCTTCTAAGCAAAGGCTGGCGGTGATATTCATTAATTCCCGAAAATTAACACGTTCTTCTCTGTCAAGCCTGGTTAAATCGCGGATTTTTTTATCCTTTGCCCAGTCTAATAGCAATTTCGTGCGATTTTGATAAGTGACTTCAAAGGCGTTATTGAGATTATTCTGTAACCAGGCGACTAATTGCGCGAGATAAACTTTCGCTTTAGAGTCATAAACCGATTTTGGATGCCCTGATGAACTTAACGCTAAAAGAGAAGCAGCAGTGTAATTGCGTAGAAGATGATGAAAATTCTCGTCTTTATTTTTGAGGCGGAAAAAGACTTCATCTGCTGTCGTTGCGTTTTTTCTGTATTTGGGTGGTTCATAAGGTTGCAGGAAGTAGAGATAAAATTCCCGTTGTGGTACAGCCGTAGAACGCTCATTTGGCGTGCCAAAAAACAAGTAGCCTGGGCGTTTCACCTTATGACTATGCCATTCCAGTTCATATTGCCAAATGAAAAAATGACCGACATAAGGTTCATCGGTGACTTCCATCACTTGTCGGAGAGCGGTATAGTAATGACGATCAAGTTCATTATCTTCAACAATTTCTGCGCGATTTTCAATAATGGCTTCAAAATCTTCGCTTTTTTTCAGATCAAGATAATATTGCCCATTATTCGGATTCGCCGAAATAAATTGCCGATTCACCGTTTTTAGAATTTCGCGTAAAACCAATTCAACATGGGAAAGCAAATCATCGGCGGGATGCCCCAAATCTTCTAGCCCCGGTTGATATAAGCATAAATTGTCCCTTAATTCTTGCGCCGTGACACCGACAGGGGTATAAAAGTCATAAGTGGTGAGCCGATGCACTGACAGGGCATGAATAATTCGCATCGCCATTGCTTTATAATTGGGGCGCGTAAATGCGCGATCAATGCGATCGGCTAATACTTGACTACAGTTGATCACTTCCCGAATGTCGTCAATGGCGCGAAATGAGAAATTTTCTCGCAATATATTCCAATAGCTATCATAAGCCAATAATTTGGGTTCATTTTCAGGCACTTTTTGATTAAGCAAAGCCTGCATTGCCTGCTCTAACGTTTTAAGCACTTCGCGTTGCTCTACAGCAATAATTTTCTCAAAAATATCAATATAATCAGGATGTACCGGGAATAAATCAACAAATTCTTCCAGGCGTTCATTCAGGGCGGTGTAAAATTTGGTGAAGGGCTGCAAATAATGGCGAATTTTATCCTTCTGCGCCGCGTTTTTCTTGAGCAACCGCTCCGACACGACGAATTTTATATCACTGCGCGTAATGAGCAACTGTTCAAAACGATCCTTGACACGGCGCAACTCATTTGCAGCAAACTTAAAACGAGGATTTGAAAAAATGGATTCCTGCACGCCAGCAATAAAGCGAAAACGGTTATTTTGGCAAATTTCGCCGATTTCACGCAAAAAACTCAGATCAAGAATGAGTTCTCTATCTTTACGACTACTTAAAAACTCTAATAATTCATCAACAACTAAGAGTAATCCTTTCTCTGGATAACGCCCCTTAAAAACAGACATCATATTTTCAAAAGCCCCCTTGTTATTCGTAATTTGGTTAGCCGGTGGAAATTGGAAATGAACGCCAATCTTTTTCAAATCGGTTTCAATTTCCTCAGTAAGACAATCGCGGAGTGAACGTTCAACCGCGCTCATTTCCACACGAATAACATGGAAATAACCGGCAATGCTTTGTTGTGCGGCTTCCGCCACTCTTCGATGAGACAGACTTTCTCGTAACGCCGCATTTTCTGCGAGACTTGAAATCACCGCCATCAGATGTGATTTACCTGTGCCATAATTACCGACAATAAATAGCCCTTTCTTATCGCCTGTTTGATCAAAACGGAGTTGTTCAAAGAGCAAATTGATGAGCTTATCAGCCATCTCTTCAGAAATGACATAGGTTGTCACCAGACGTTTGATTCTATCTGATTGATCAACTTGTCGGAATTGAATAACCGTCTCTAACGGTTCAAATTGGATTAATTCAGAGTATTGCATATTGTGAATGGTATTCTATAATTGATATTTTGTCTGTGAGAAAAAATTGATTGACAATTAAGTCATTTTCTGATTCTTAATGCGAATTAAGAGTTAAAGATGGAGTCCAACGCTTCAGCTTTGGGCGTTTTTTGGACGGATTGACAAAGCTAAAGCGTTTTCGAGGTTTTAGTTTTTTGAAAAAAAACTAAAACCTCGAACTCCATTTGACAAAGCT
>JAOZSV010000229.1 GCA_029939505.1 Thiotrichaceae bacterium
CAAGCTTAGAAATCCGATTTTTTTTTCAAAAATCGGATTTCTTAAACATCGTTTCGAGCTTAGAAATCCGATTTTTTTTTCAAAAATCGGATTTCTTAAACCTCTTGTTGATTTGGAAGCAGAGTGCGTAACATAAGTACTTAAGTACAACGAATGACACTGATAGATAATTGACAACTGAAAATACTATGCGTAAAATACTAATCATTGGTGCGACTTCAGCCATTGCCCAAGCCACCGCAAAATTATTTGCAGAAAAACACCATGCACTCTTTTTAGTGGGACGCGATGCCGATAAACTAGAAACCATCGCAGCCGACTTAAAAGTACGGGGCGCACATCAAGTTGACTACACTGCCCTTGATTTAAACGAATTTGATAAACACCATTCCATGCTTGAACAAGCAAACACCAGTTTAGAAGGGCTTGACACAATATTGATTGCTCATGGTATATTGGATGACCAAAAAGCAGGTGAACAAGACTATACAAAAGCCGAACAAGCACTACGCACCAATTTCCTTAGCGTAGTATCACTACTAACACCAATAGCTAACCGCTTTGAAAAGCAACGCTATGGCTGTATCGCGGTGATTTCCTCCGTTGCTGGTGACAGGGGACGACAAAGCAACTATATTTATGCGACTGCCAAAGGCGCATTGACTATTTTTTTACAAGGCTTGAGAAATCGTTTACATTCTGCTAATGTATGCGTACTAACAATTAAACCTGGTTTTGTAGATACACCAATGACAGCCAATTTCAAAAAAGGCGCGTTATGGGCAAAACCCGAAGCCATTGCTCGTGGAATTTATCGCGCCATTGAAAACCGCAAAAATACGGTGTATTTACCTGGTTTTTGGTGGCTCATTATGATGATTATTCGGCATATTCCTGAGCCAATTTTTAAGCGGATGAAGCTTTAAACAAGAGTATATAACAATGTCCAATATTCAAAGTCGCAGTTTTGCTGTATTGATTATCCTGCTGATCTTCATCGGGGTAGTCACACGTCTGGAGCCTTTGCAAGACGAGCAGCGTATGCTAAAATCCATCTCTGAAGATGGCTATTTAATGATGACGATTGCTAGAAACATGGCGATAGGCGAAGGTATGAGTACCGCTGACGGTACTATCCCGACTAATGGCACACAACCGTTGACTAGTTTTTTATGGGCGGGTGCGTATTGGCTAGAAGGTGGCGATAAAGTTAAGAGCATTGTCTGGATTATCCTCATGCAATTTCTGTTTGCCACTGGGGCGGCGTTTTTGCTTTGGCGATTGGGCATACAAATTTTGCAACACCGCCCTAATAGTTACCAAATAGCGACTTTGGCGGCGGCGACTTGGTATGCCAGCCCAGTAGTCGCTGGACATACTATGAATGGTTTGGAAACAGGATTGTATGGATTAGCTGTGTTATGGATCGCCATAATACTGATAGGCGCAAAAGCAAAACACTGGTCGTTACGCTATTCTGTATTATTAGGGTTCTTGTTAGGAGTCACGTTTTGGATACGCAATGATGCCGCTTTTCTAATTTTGGCGATTTGTTTGATGTATTTATTTATGGGTGGCAGTTGGCAGCGTCGTGAAATTTTTCAACGCTTTGTGCAAGTGAATGTGATGGGCATCACGACAGTCCTCGTGGCTTTACCTTGGTTAATTTATAACCACCTGAATTTTGGGCATATTATGCCGATAAGTGGTCAATCACAATCCTTAACAGCAAGTTTTGGACAAAATCTGTTCGCATTACCGTCTGTCTTAGTTGAATATTTTGTAGTCTTTTTACCCATTCCTCACAGCATACAAAACCAATTACCCGTTGTCCTAGTTTGCCTAGTATTTTTAGTCGGCATCGTAGTTATGCTTTCGCGCTTATGGTCGTCACAGTTACAAAAAACTGAAGAACGCCGCTTATTTGTTCTAGTAAGCCTATACTTGCTGGGATTTATTGGTTTTTATGGCTTATATTTTGGTGCCAGCCACTTTATCGCACGTTATTTTTTTCCACTCTCACCATTTTTAGCATTGTTATGGGCTGCCGTGGTGGTGTGGGCATGGCAGCGTGTGCCGTGGCAAGCTGTACGCTATGGGTTTGCGGTGCTATTTTTCATGGTCATCATTGGACTTTCTGTGCGTAGCTATCTCAAAGGCAATCAACATGGACATTTTCAAGTAGTTGAATGGGTACAACAGCACGTTGCAAAGGACGTTTGGGTAGGTGCCATACAAACTGGCACACTGGGCTATTTTCATGATCGCACCATCAATTTAGATGGTAAAGTCAATCCTCAAGCGCTTGAAGCACGTAAGAAAAACGGCGTAATTCGTTATGTTATTGAAGGAAAAATTAACTATCTTGCCGATTGGGTGGGGATTGCGGGTTGGTTAAACACGGATGATCCTGCCATTACCCAAAAACAACGTGAAAACCGCCTGTTGCTTAAACAACATTTTGAATTGATAGTAAAGGATCAGCCACGCAATTTGGCAGTGTTAAAACGTCGTGCCAACTAAATCACACAACTTTAAAGAGGATTATTTTGGACAATACTTTCGATATTATTGTTGTTGGTACCAGTTTTTCAGGTTCGTTTTTTCTACACGGCTACCTTCCCAAAGCGAGGAAAGATGCGCGTATCCTAGTATTGGAACGGGGATCAAAGGATTCACGCCAGTGGGCCTCAGAGAAAACTTTTATTAACCGTACACCTGAAAAGCCTTGGGCCTATGTTATCGGTTTCGGTGGAAGCTCGAATGCGTGGTGGGCTTGTACGCCACGGATGATGCCTAACGATTTTAAACTTAAGTCAACCTACGGCGTGGGTGTTGATTGGCCGCTGACTTATGAAGAATTGGAACCTTATTATACTGAAGCCGAAAAAGTGATGGCCGTGTCTGGCCCTGATAATTCACCTTATCCTCGTAGCCAGCCCTATCCTCAACCGCCACACCGCTTTAGCGATCCAGATCGCTTGTTGAATGCAGCTTATCCAAACCAGCATTTTCCGCAAGCGACTGCCCGCACTCGTGTGGCGACTGCCAATCGTCCTCAGTGTTGTGGTAGCGCGGTGTGTAGTGCGTGTCCTATTGGCGCAAAATTTACCACCATAAACGAAATGTCTCATTTGTATAAAGACCCGCGTGTGACTTTGCTTTTGGAGGCACAAGCCTTGGCAGTGGAAACGGCAGCAGGACAAGCTAAGGGGGTCAGATACTTAAAAGATGGGGTAGAGCAGATTGCCAAGGCTGATTTGGTGGTGTTGGGTGCGAATGCCATCTTTAATCCTTACTTACTGCAACGATCTAATTTGGCTCATCCATTGCTCGGAAAACGTTTAAGTGAACAATTCAGCATGGGAGTCAAGATATACTTAGATGGGGTAGATAATTTTCAAGGCAGTACCAGTATTAATGCAAACGGTTATATGTTGTATGATGGCGCACATCGTTCACAGTATGCGGCATGCATGATTGAAGTACAGAATATACCATTTTTGCGCGTGGAAAAAGGTCGCTGGCGTCAGGTTTGTTATATGAAATTTATATTTGAAGATTTGCCAAGTGAAAAAAACTACGTCACCGTGAGTGCAACAAATCCCCATTTACCTGAAACAGTACATAAAGGGTACTCTGCATACACACAAAGAGGTATGGATACCTTACCCGATGTATTACCTAAAATACTGGCACCACTCCCGATAGAAAGATTAGATATCTCTGGACCGAGTCACGGTGAAGCGCACATTTTGGGTACCACCGTAATGGGTAACGATTCAGCTACCGCCATTGTCGATAAACACCTGATTCATCATCAAGTTCGCAATTTAATGGTGCTCGGTGGCAGTGTCTTTCCCACCAGTGCCCCGGCTAACCCCACTTTGACCCTATCCGCCTTGACATTGTGGGCGGTAGATCACCTTTAACTCTTGAATAAGGCATTGAATGATGAAACGTAAAATGAGCCGCCGAGCGTTTATCATTAGCTCGACTGTTGGGATTTTTGCGGTTGCCACTGGCGTATGGAGCGTCAAAAGTGGTTACTTGAACAGCCATGATCGTATGACAAAGACAATCTTTGCCGTTTTTGAAAAGCGGCTGTCCTATTTAAAATGGGACAAAGCCCAAGTCATGAGCTTTATAAAAGATTTTCTCACCCATACAAGGAACAAAGGATACTTAAATAAAGTCCGACGTTTGAGTTTTTTTTACCCACTCTACGCGCACACCAACTGGCTGGAAAGAACATCGTTTGCTGGTAAAATACGCAGTTTTGAAGAGCGGATTGTCACCAAATTTTTATTTTCCACGAATTTTTTCCGTGAAGGGGCAGATGAAACCAAACCGGTGAAGTATTTATCCTATTATGATCCCTACAAAATGCCTTGCCAAAATCCGTTTGCACAATGGCAGTAATGGCTTTGCGGTTGAATTACTAGCATATCCCCTTTATCAATGTTAGGGGTGTTAGTCTATTCACGCTTCCATGAACCTATCCCACTATTCGTTTTTGAGCCTAGAAATCCGATTTTTAGAAAAAATCGCTTTAACCTCGTTTTTTGGTCAAAAAACCAACTATTTTTATTCATTATTTTGCATTTTTGAATAGTGGGATAGGTTCAGATGAATGAAGATAAGGAACATCCAAAGATATTAATTTTTCTGGTAGTCCTAAATAAGTAGTGATGACAATCTCACTACTTTAATTTCACGAATTTTAGGGGACTACCAGATTTCAAAGGACGAATTATTACACCTGTAGGACTTACGCATTGACAAAATAAGTATTTTATGAAACTCTTTAAATACAATGTGTTACAAAATTTCATCCAAGTCATTTTTGACTCTTTTTACAAATTTCATTCAGTCATCATTTTTTATAAGTCTCTGATTTTTATAGAGAACATATTTTATTGCGTTTGTCAATGCGTAAGTCCTAACCTGATTGAAATTGAATAAAACTTGAAAAATGTCAGTTATAAATTATGTTTAATATTAAAAACCGCAGTTTTTTGTTACTGATTGCCATGCTAGTCATCATTGGGGCTGTGGTACATCTATTACCTTTGTCGTCACAAGAACGCATGATCAACTCTATTTCTGATGATGGTTATTTGATGATGACTATTGCCCGTAATATGACTTTAGGCATGGGTATGAGTATAGCGGAGGGAACCATTCCAAGCAATGGCACCCAACCTTTAACTACGGGTTTATGGGCACTCGGCTATTGTCTGCTAGACGGTGATAAAATTCAAGGGATTGTTTGGATTATCGTGATGCAGTTTATCATTGCGAGCTTGGCAGCAGTTTTACTTTGGCAAGGTACTAAACGCCTGTTACAGCAACGCCCTCATGCTGGTATTATCGCGGCTTTAACTGCAGCAGCTTGGTATGCAAGCCCTATACTAGTTGGACATACGATGAATGGTTTGGAAACCGGATTTTATACCCTATGTATCATTGGGGTAGCCATGTTATTTAGTCTCTCAGTAAACACTTGGACTATGCGCCGCAGTGTCGGAATAGGGCTATTGCTGGGAGTGACATTCTGGGTACGCAATGATGCTGCGTTATTTATTTTCGCAGCTTGTATCACCCATTTATTATTGGGCTCATTTGATTTCAATGCCATCAAACAACGTTTCTGGCAAGTTTTGGTTATGGGCGCAACCTCAGTGGTGGTCGCCTTACCTTGGTTAATTAACAATTATCTGAACTTTGGCAATATCATGCCAATAAGTGGGCAATCTCAATCATTAGGGATAGACTTTGCTCGTAATTTACCAGGTATCCCTGCCTTGCTGGTGGAATACCTATTCGTATTTTTGCCAATTCCTAGTGTACTGGACAGTCAAATTTGGGTGAAAGTGATATGTGCGGTGATTATGTTTGCCTTACTTGGGTTACTTATCATGCGAGGTTCTTACTTTCAGACAAGGGAACGTCGGTTAGTTATGTTGATAAGTATTTATACTGTGTGTTTGGTTGGCTTTTATGGACTATTTTTTGGTGCCGCCCATTTCATCCCACGCTACTTATTTCCCACTACACCTTTTTTTGTTTTACTATGGGCAATTGTGGTGGTATTCCTCTGGCAACGTTTACGTTTGTTAAGTCAATGGTTGCAACGAGTTCTGCCAGTCATTGCTGTGCTATTTTTTATAGGCGTAGTAATTGGTTTGCATGTGCGAGCTTTTCTCATTACTCATCAAACTGGGGGTTATCACCAATATCTGGGTGGTTATAGTCGGCATTTCCAACTTGCCGAGTGGGTACAACAAAATGTACCTACAAACGTATGGGTAGGCTCATGGCAATCGGGCACTGTCGGTTATTTTCATGATCGCACCATCAATCTTGATGGCAAAACTAATCCAGAAGCATTGGAAGTCCGAAAAAAACATCAAATACCTGAATATATGGTGAAAAAAGAAATTCAATATTTCGTGGATTGGGCAAGCTTTGCTATTTGGATGGAAAAGCCTGTTTTAAAAACTCACTTTGAGCTTATTGTTGAAGATAAGCGCAAAAATTTGGTTGTGTTACAACGCAAAGGCGTATAGCGTTTACAGTTCGTGAATACTCTGGGTTTGGTAACAGTAGGGAAGGTGGCCCTAATTCACCCTATAAATTACCTGGGCTAACGTATTTAACGGCTGATTTAGGTATTAGCCGAGCGATATTAATTCTCCTTGGTTTAGCAATTGTGACCGCTTTAGCATTCTGGTTTAGGAAAATGAGTACAGCACCTAACAATCAGGAAACTTCTGAAACATGGGTGAGCCATAAGAAAGAACAAGGCATTTTGGCAATGGCACTCATTTTTTCTGTAACAGCATTATTTATGCCATTACATGGGTATGATTATACCATTTTCTTCACAGTCGTTATCTTGTTGGCCGTCGTTAGGTGGAATTTAGCAATGTGGCTGATTCCAGGAATTATCTTAGTTGCGAGACCGGGTAATCTGGGGAATGTGCTGACTCGTATGACAGAAATGCAGGTGTCTGGTATTCTCCTAGCGAGTTTAGGGGTTATTTATCTTACGTTAACTATTGCGATTATTATTTGGAAGTTGAGAAGTGAGGCATTAGAGGCGATTCAACATGAGATTTTAGGCTGCCAAACTTAATCAAACAATGAATTCCTTAGGAATGTGCATGAAATAAAATCGTTTCGATGTTTCCGTTTTTTGAAGCGGAAACATCGAAAACTAAACCTGTCACTCAATACCGCAGATTTTTAAAAACAGAATACAAATCAATGAGTTATAAATCAGCCTGAGATGAGGTATTATCTTAATAACCTATTGATTTTTATGCTTATTTAAAAAATAACTTCTTATTAACTGATGTTACGCAAAGCGATTCTATTTGAGCTTAGAAATCCGATTTTTTCAA